>NZ_LWFZ01000693.1:0-9052 GCF_001635225.1 Oleiphilus sp. HI0086 | reverse complement strand
ATATCTGTCAGGACGCTCAGCGGGAACACAACACTTTATGTGTTGTCGAATCTCCCTCTGATTTGATCGCGATTGAACAGACACATCAGTTTAAGGGTGTGTACTTCGTATTGAAAGGTAGCTTGTCACCACTTGATGGTAAAGGTCCTGCAGAGATCGGCATTCCAGCTTTAATGGATCGAGTCAGCTCATTGTCAGCCAAGGAAATAATATTGGCTACAAACCCAACCGTTGAAGGTGAAGCAACGGCTCATTACATTGCTGAAGTGTTTAGTGAGTCTGATGTACTCATTACGCGCTTAGCGCATGGTATTCCTCTAGGTGGGAATCTTGGTTATGTTGATGGTGGGACGCTTAGTCATGCCTTTTCCGGGCGCAAGCCTGTTATTGAAGAAGGTTGATTAAATGAGTGTCCAGATTATTAATGATGCAGCAGCGCTTACTGAGGCTATAAAGCTTTGTTTAAATGAAACTGTCGTTGCAATCGATACCGAATTTATGCGAACCAACACCTATTTCGCAGCACCGGGTCTCATACAGATTGCAGCAGGCGAGCACGTCTACCTGATTGACCCTTTGGAAGTAGATGATCTCAGTTTGTTAGCGCCTTTGCTAGAAAGTGAGTCAGTGGTCAAGGTCTTGCATTCGATGAGTGAAGATATTGAGCTTTTGTTTCATTCGACGGGTGCGCGCATCAAAGCCGCGTTTGATACCCAGTTGGCGGCAGCATTTTTGGGTTTAGGGCCGTCGCTTGGTTACCAAAAGCTTGTGCAAGAGGTGCTTGGGCATGAGCTAGACAAGTCTGAAACGCGCTCCGACTGGCTGCGTCGCCCTTTGTTTGATAGCCAGTTAGCTTATGCTGCGAAAGATGTTGAGTATTTGCTGACGCTTTATTCTGAGCTGCAGGCACAGCTTTCAGCCAAGTCTTTTATGGCAGCGGTATTAGAAGAAAGTGCTTCATTGGTTCAGCAGTTTTTTCAGTCTTGGGATGCACCAGAGAATGCTTATTTGAAGCTGCGTGGTGGCTGTGAGCTTAAAAAGGTGGATCAGTCTTTACTAAAAACGCTGGTTATGTGGCGTGATGACTTGGCACAATCAAAAAATATTCCTAAACCTTGGGTGTTTTCAGATACAAGTTTGATTCAAATTGCTGAAACACATCCAGAAGTTTTGTCTGACCTGAAGCGTATTAAAGATATTCAGCATAAATCTATTCGCCGCTATGGCGAGGAATTGTTGGAAATAATTGCGGAGTTTAGTGATTCAGAAATTGACTTACGCCCGATTGACCGACCGGTTAGAGGCCGGGAGCTGGATTATTACCAGAAGCTAAAAGCGATAGTCGCGCAGGTCGCCAAAGATTCGGGGATTGCTGTTCAGTTACTGGGCTCAAGAAAAATGTTAGAACGTGTTGTCATAAATGTTCGTCGGCATGGCGATAAAAGTTTGCCTAACGAGTATTTGGGATGGCGCAAGCCTTGGTTAGCAGAAAAAATGTCAAAGGCGCTAGGAATTTAGGAGAAATGATGACGCAATATACCTCGAGTACGAAACGATTTTGCTCGGTTTATAAGAGTAAAAAGAAGCAGGAAATGTACTTATACCTCGACCGAGCGGATGAACTGACTTCTTTGCCTGATGCACTGATGCAAATATTTGGGCAAGCTGAGCATGTGATGGATATGATACTCACGCCAGAAAAGAAATTGGCCCGTGCGGATGCTAAGAAAATTTTGGACGATATTGCTGAGAAAGGCTTTTATTTGCAGATGCCGCCAGCAAAAGACCCGGAAATGTTGGATTTATATAAGCCACCTAAAGATAGTTTGCACGGCTAAATTAATGACGGTGAGACGAGTCAATTGGCGGTAGATAAGTTTTTTTGGAAAGAAAAAGCCTTAGACCAGCTTTCGAAAGAAGAGTGGGAAGCTCTGTGTGATGGCTGTGGTAAGTGCTGTATGCATAAGCTCCAGGATGAAGACAGCGATGACTTGCTGTTTACCTGTATCAGCTGTGAATATCTGGATACGGATGCTTGTCAGTGTACTGTCTATTCCAAGCGAAACAATTATGTGCCTGACTGTCTTAACCTAAGTGTGACTGATTTACCTGAGGTCTCGGTATGGCTCCCTGAAACTTGTTCTTATCGTTTGCTATTTGAAGGGAAGCCGCTACCCCAGTGGCACCCCTTGATCGCGGGTAGCAAAATTATGATGCATGAAAATCACATTTCGGTGCGCTCAAAAGCAATCAGCGAAAGCCTGGTTTCAGAAGACGATTGGGAAGACTACATAATTTAGTTTGTTATGGCTGTCAGGCAGATGAACTACACTAAAAATTGCGAATTAATAATGAGATGGGCTCGCTCGATCTTGTTTAGTTGATATAGGCTTAAGGATAGATAGTTGGAAAGTTTTTCATACCTTGCTGCGTGGGCAGTGTACCTGATTTCCGCGCTCGTGATGATTGCCGTATTTTGGCGAATGACCAGAAATCTCAAGCTACGTCGAACCCGGCGATCTTTAAGGGTTCTGGTTGCCGTCCTCTTGTTAACGCCTATCAATATTGCGACAGATGCAAGTATTTGGCTGGCACCCGCCTACCTTGTTGGTGCTTATGACTGGGTTTTGGGTCACACAGATAAAGCGCTTCAAGCAGGGGTTTATATTGCCGCCGCTTATGCATTAATGATCGTTGTGGTGATGTTGGAATCGGTTATGAGAAGACTCTTGGGTATGGAGAAGGCTGGATGAGTGGTATCGAAACAGGCTTGTATCAGCATTATAAGGGGGCTGAATACGAGGTACTTGGCCTGGTCACGCATAGCGAGACAGAGGAAAAGTTGGTTGTCTATAGAGCTTTATATGGCGAGTTTGGATTGTGGGTGCGTCCTTTAGATATGTTTAAAGAGTCAGTGTCCATCAACGGTCTAGAGCAAGATCGCTTTAAGCTCATCAATGCCTATAACGTCGAGCTAGGAAAACATTTACCTTCATCACTCTAAACTTAGTGAAACACACTAATCTTCTATAAAAACAACAGGTAAGCGTTAATTTAAGAGAAAATACTTTTAATATCGCATTGTTGTTGTTGTAAAACCTGCTATAAATTATCTATGTTCGACTAATTTTGTCCATAATGCCTCATTTGTTTGGGCCGGGATCATGCAGGGGAATCTATGAACTCCAAACTATCATTTGCGCGCCAGGTGATAACGCAAAAGCTGAGAGGGCTTAGCCTTATTAAGCGTATGTTGACACTGGCGGTCTTCGTCAATGTATTAATTTCAGCTAATGCTTTCGCACAAGATGCCGCTGCTAATGAAGCGGGGGCCGATATACGTATGCTGATCGATATCTCCGGGAGCATGAAGAAGAATGATCCGGCCAACTTGCGAATCCCGGCGGTTAACCTATTAACTGAGCTGATTCCCGATGGCGATGAAGCGGGTGTTTGGACTTTTGGTCAATGGGTTAATAATTTGGTCAAGTTAAAAGCTGTTGATGAGCAATGGCGTCTTGACGCTAAAGAAAAAGCAAAGAAAATCAATTCTGTAGCGCTATATACAAATATTGGGGCAGTGCTTGAGAAGGCTTCTGATGATTTTTATAAAGAAGGTAAGGACTTCTCGAATACTCATTTCATTCTACTGACTGATGGCATGGTCGATATTGATAAAGACCCCGAGAAAAATGCCTCAGAACGTGAGCGTATTCTAACTTCAGTGATGGCTACCTTTAAAGAGAAGGGCGCCAAGATTCATTCAATCTCTTTGTCAAAAAATGCTGATAAATCCTTAATGGATAAGTTAGCTATTCAAACGGGTGGACAATCGGCGGTTGCCGAGACCCCTGAAGACCTGACTCGAATTTTTCTCCAAGCTCTTGAACAGGCCGTTCCTAGTGAGCAGGTACCTATCGAGGGAAATGAGTTTGTTATCGATTCTAGCATCGAAGAATTTACTGCTTTGATCTTTAGAGGGGATGGCAGCATTCCGACCGAAATTCTATCTCCTGATGAAAAAGTATATAGCTATGAAAACCAGGGTGAGGATATCAAATGGTATCAGGATAAAGGTTATGACTTGATTACTGTCAGTCGTCCTTTAGAAGGCACGTGGAAGATTAACTCCGAAGTTCAACCAGGAAGCCAGGTGACAGTGGTTAGTAACTTGCAGCTTAATGTTAGCAAACTACCGGTCAATTTCTTCGCTGGTGATCCCTTGAATGTTGACGTTAGCTTTAGTGAAGAAGGGAAGACAGTTACTAATCCTGATTTTTTGCAGTTATTAGATGTGCAGCTGCAGCTTAAAACAGAAAGCAATAAAACGGCTAAGAAGTCTATGTCGGATGAGGTTCCTGAAGACGGCGTTTTTAGAGAAGCTATTCGTAAGTTAAGTAAGGTCGGTCAGTATGAAGTGACGGTCTTGGTTGATGGGAAAACCTTTAAGCGTAAGAAACGCCAGATTATTAATTTGAGAGCGCCTTTTGATTTTGAATTTTCGGTTAAAGGGGAAGGAGATGAAGCTCATTATGCGCTAGTGGTCACGCCGATGAGTGAGACGATATCTCTGACTGATACCAATATATTTGCGAAGGTAAATGCTCCTGATGGGAGTAGTTTAATCAATGCCTTGGAATTAGATGCCGAGGCGGGGCGCTGGGTATTACCGATTAAGCCAGATAAAGGCGATGGCTTGTATAAAGTGGCTGTTAAGGTAAAGGCCGAGACGATTGAAGGAAAGAAATTCAAGTTCAAGCCTAAGCCTTTTGAGGCTGAGTTCCCGATACCGGCGGGTGCTTCAAATAATATCGTGTCAGTGAACGAGCAAGAAGATGCCCCAGAAGAGTTGCCTGCAGAGGCAATTGCGGAAGAAAAGGTAGAAGAGCCGAAAGCTGAAGAACCTAAAGAGGAAGCGAAAGAAGAGCTGCCTCAGCCAGCCGAAGAGCCCGTTAAGGAAGAGGTGGAAGAGCCTGTTGAAGAGCCCGAAGCGGAAGAAGAGCTGGTAGAAGAGTCAGAAGACGATATGATGATTTGGTTTATTATCGGCCGCGGTGTTCTAGGGGGCTTGCTCTTGGGTGGCTTAGCCTTCTATTTGCTTAAAAAGCGTCAGGCGAAAGAGGAAGAAGAGGAAGTTGAAGAAACAGAAATCCTGAGCGATCAGGATGTTGAAGAAATTGCAGAAGATGTAGAAACTGAAGCGAGTGCTGAGGTGGAAGAAGAACCCGAAGCAGAACCGGATGATGGCTTAGACTTTGTTGAAGAGCCACCCGAAGAAGTTCCAGTTGCCTCTCAGGAGCCAGAGGATGAGCCGCTTGTTGAGTTGGAAGAGGATGATGAGCCGCTAGTTGAGTTGGAAGAGGATGACGAGCCGCTTGTTGAGCTTGAAGAGGATGACGAACCTTTAGTAGAGCCTGAGCCTGAGCCTGAAGAGGTCGTGGACCTATCTACCGATGACTTAAGTGATGTCGCTCAGGAGCTTGAGCTTGATGAGCCGGAAGAGGCCGATGCGCTGGACATTTCCGGGGATGACGAGGACCTGGCTGCCGATATTGCTCAAGCGATTGAGGATGCTGCGGATGAGCCTGAAGAGGACTTGGAAAAGGAAATTGAAGATGCATTGGATCTAAGCGACCCGCTGGATGACGACGATGACGAAGAGTTCAACTTGGAAGACTTCGATATCGGTGACACAGATGACCTGCCCTCAGATGAAGAAAAGGATAAGGGCGCTTAATCTAAGCGTCTGCTGATGATTTTGTAGGGTGATCGGGCAAGGTTCGAGATAGATTTCAAAAGTGTTATCTTTTTCACGCTTTTTATTATTAAAGGACTTGCATGACAAAAATGCTCTCCCTATAATACGCCCTCACTCGATCTGAGGGCGTAACTCTCTGTAAATAATCGGGTTTTAAGAGGGGTGTTATTACTTCTCTCTTGTATGATCAAGTAAAAAATCACACCAGATTAAGCGGGAATAGCTCAGCTGGTAGAGCACAACCTTGCCAAGGTTGGGGTCGCGAGTTCGAATCTCGTTTCCCGCTCCAATTTATCTTTATTACCTATCGATCATTAAATTCGGCTCATTCTTCAGTCGAGACCTTCTTTATGGTCTAAACTTATTGCTATTTAGTACATTATGAATATCTGCGCGCCTAGCTTGGCTTGGCTTTTCGTAGAGCATTTGCATGATAAGATTTTAGCGGTGAATTTGCTGCTTTCCTGGAGGGTAAGATGTCGGGTGTTTTGGCTTCGGTCGATCAAAGAACCAAGCTGGTAGGTGAAAATCGCTTAGAGTTGCTTATGTTTAAGCTTAGCGGTCATCAGACCTTTGCAATCAATGTATTTAAGGTTCAAGAGGTTCTGAATTTACCAAACCTAACTGCGATGCCTCATCGTCATCCTTGTATTTGTGGTGTCACTCACTTTAGGGGGCAGACTGTCCCCGTTATCAATTTAAGTCAGGCAATTGGTATGAGGCCGCTTGAGGTTAACAGTGAATCCATTATTGTCGTCACTGAATATAATCGAAGTGTGCAGGCTTTTTTGGTTGCCGGAATAGAGCAAATAGTTAACCTCAATTGGGAAGATATCATGCCGCCTCCGGTAGCGGCGGGTAGGGCGCATTACTTAACGGCCATAACACGCTATCAGGAACAGATTGTCGAGATTATTGATGTAGAGAAGGTCTTGTCAGATATTTCTCCGTATTCAACTGATGTCTCTGAAGAGCTTCTCGAGAATGAGTTGATTGATTCATTAGGAGAAAAGTTTGTTTTGGTGGTCGATGACTCACCGGTCGCAATTGCACAGGCGACCGGTACGATAGAAAAGCTAGGTTTACCTACCATTACTGCACCAAATGGCTTAAGAGCTTATGAAATGCTTAAGGAGTGGGCGGATAATGATCCGGAAAAGCTTAAGCAATGCTTACTTGTGCTAACAGATGCCGAGATGCCGGAAATGGATGGTTATCGACTAACGACTGAAATTCGTAAAGATGATCGATTGAGCCACTTTTATGTAATTATGCATACTTCTTTGAGTGGTAGTTTTAACCAGGCTATGGCAGAGCGAGTTGGGTGTAATCGCTTGCTATCCAAATTTCAGCCTGATGAGCTTGCAACAGCTGTTCTTGACTACGTCAAAGAACAGGCTTCTTAAATGTCTGAATATAAAATTTCCGCTTTGAATATTCATCCGGTCAAATCTCTTGGTCCGGTATCCTTAAGTGAAGTTGAAATTGATCGCTTTGGTTTGCGTTTTGATCGACGTTTTATGTTGGTGGATGATGCCGGGCGATTTATTACTCAGCGAAAATATAGCGCCTTAGCCAAAGTTTCTGCAAGCTTTGATGGTAGTACTTTAAATATATCGGACGAGGGCATTCCTGAGGTCAGTTTTTCGCTAAGTGAGTTTTCTAAAGAAGCTGATGTATGTGTCTGGTCTGATGAAGTGGGTGCGCTCACCGTACAAGACCGCCGGACACAAGTTATTTCAGACTATTTGGGGGTGAATGTGGCTTTGGCCTATATGCCTGACTCAACTTTTCGCCAGGTCGACCGTGAGTTCTTTGCAGAGAGCCAGCAAGTTAGCTTTGCTGACGGTTTCCCGATTTTATTGACTAACCAGGCCTCATTAGATGACCTGAATAGCCGCTTGGAAGTTCCTGTTGGCATGAACCGTTTTCGGCCGAATATTGTGCTTGAAGGCGATATCCCTTTTCAAGAAGACTCGTGGAAGCGTATTGCTATCGGTGAGATAGAGTTTGCATTAGTTAAGCCATGTAGCCGCTGTATTATGACTTGCATTGATGAGCATGGCGAGATTGGCAAAGAGCCTCTAAAGACGCTAGCTAAGTATCGAAAAAACGATTTTGGTGTTTGTTTCGGACAGAATATGGTTCAACTTAATACAGGGAAAATCTCACTCGATGATAAGCTAAGAGTAATTGAGGTGCTTGAAGAGGGATAGGTAAAGCGCTTCAGCCTATTTCTAAACATAGAAATAGGCATTTAACTGAAAGGTACTTGCCTTAGAAAAGCTCGATTTCGTCCGAGGTATCGTCAGTGCTGTCTTTTTTGGCACTAAAGTGATGTTTGTAAATATCCAAAGCTTCGTCAACACTTGCGCCGTTCATGATGTGTTGGAACATGATGCGCTCTTCTTCCATTGTGTAGTTCGACATGATGTCTTCTTGCAGCTTAGACCATGCCATTGGGTTGTAGAGTTGCTGAGGATCACTTACCAGATTACTCAGCCAACCTAGATCTCGCTTGACGTGGTCTAGACGTTGAGTGAGTCGATCGTAGAATTGGAAGGCAACAATTGCACTCATAATCTGCTGGTGGATCTCTGCAGCACTGAGCTTAATAGACTCCAGGTCAGTTCCTGAGGTGTCATTTTCTTCACCTTTATGTGAATCAATAACTTCCTTCAGTTGACTGGCAATATAGGTAAACGACTGAGTCAGCTCTGTTACTGACTTTTCGCCGTCTGTCATGGTGCACTCTACCTGAGACACAGCTAGGGTCAGCATGTTGATCGTTTCGCGAACCTGACTCCAGTCCAAGTCTGGTTTTTTCGCGGTAGATGTTACCGGATTGTTAGACAATGCGAATCTCCATTACATTTAACAGTGGTGACAAATTAAAAGTCGTGCATAATGCCTGCATGCATTGCAGTGCCAGCTTATTCTATGAAGGATAGTTGAAAATCATCAGTTGGCGAGCCAATTTTACGAAAACATAAAAGATTTAGTAAAAAAATATATGAGTATAATCCGCTTTGAAAATGTGTCATTAGCGTATGGCCACCGCCCCTTACTGGATAACGTTACGTTTGCGATTGAAGAGGGACAAAAGATTTGCCTGCTGGGTAGAAATGGCGAGGGAAAGTCTTCATTAATGTCATTGCTAATGAAAAGTAGTGATCCGGACTCCGGTGTCATAAATTTTCAAAAGGGTCTTAAAGTAGGGGCTTTGCCTCAATCCATGCCCGATGCTGATGAACGTAACGTTTTTGATGTCGTTGCTGAAGGCCTACCGGAAAT
>NZ_LWFZ01000692.1:0-16534 GCF_001635225.1 Oleiphilus sp. HI0086 | reverse complement strand
GCGCTTCATATTCTTGTTTCGTCACGCCTGACGGGCTGCTTAGCGCGCCTATTTGTACAGAGGCTTCAATCAGGGCACCAGTTTTATGTCGATGCATGTTTTCAAGCTGGCTCAGAGACAAGGTTTGCCCGACAGAGTTAAAATCGATTGCTTGCCCTAGCACCATTCCTCTGGCACCACTTGCTTTTGTCAGCAGCTGGATCATTTTGATCTGGCTTTCGAGACCAAAGTGTTTGGCTTGGCTGAGTAATTCAAAGGCCATTGCTTGTAAGGCATCACCTGCCAGAATAGCCGTGGCTTCATCAAACGCTTTATGGCAGGTGGCCTGACCTCTCCTCAAGTCATCATCGTCCATCGCGGGTAGGTCGTCGTGGATAAGAGAGTAGGCGTGAATAAATTCAATTGCACAGGCTGCATCCATTGCCTGCTCTGCCTGAACTGCAAAGCAGTTGGCTGTCGCTAAGGCTAAAATGGGTCGAATGCGCTTGCCTCCCATTAAGGTGCTATATCGGATCGCTTCGCCCAAGTGAGAGTTTGGCGCGCAAAACTGATCCAGGCGCACCTTAAGTGCTGTATTAATTTGAGACTGATATTCTCTCAGAAAGCTTGGGATACTACTTGAATTATCGTTCACGGTAAGAAGTCTTGTATTGATCGGGTCTTGGGCTAGGCGTCAGTATTGCTTTGCTCTTGGAGCGCATTTAACTCAAAGCCATTGTCGCTTTGAGTTAATACAGATACGCGTTGTTGAGCGCTCTTCAAGGTGTTTTGGCAGTCTTTGCTTAGCTTGACGCCTTGTTCAAAAGCGTCAAGAGATTGTTCCAAAGATAGCTGTCCTTGCTCCATTTTATTGACGATTTCTTCGAGAGCTTGTAGTGAAGTTTCAAAGTCATTAATTGAATCGGAAGAGGACATAAAAATCTCAACTAAAAAAGAGGTAAAAAACAGGAACTTTCAATTTTTCGGGCTACACTAATTGTAAATTAATATGTATTAGTGTGACTACTGCCAGGCGACATAGATCGTTTGATCACGTAAACCTAATCGAACAATTATACATACAGATGAAACTTCCTTGTAACAAAATCACGTAATTATTTTCTTTTTAGCGTGCTTGGAAGTGTCTTGAATTAATAGTCAATTTCAATAGTTGAAGGCATTAAGTGGCATATCTGTAAGATGGGAATTTTTTTCTAGGAGCGTTTAGTGGATTTAGCAACCCTCATTGGCTTACTTGGTGGCTTTTGTATCGTTGCATTTGCAATGACCCTGGGCGGCTCAATAGTTATGTTTATCGACGTACCCTCGGTTTTGATCGTGCTAGTTGGTTCCTTTCTTGTTTTGATGATGAAATACAACCTTGGGCAGTTTCTTGGCGCAGGAAAGACTGCAGCCAAAGCGTTTATGTTCAAGTTGGAGTCGCCTGAAGAAGTGATTACTTTGGTCGTAGAGCTGGCAGATGCAGCTCGAAAAGGTGGTTTGCTATCGCTTGAAGGGAAGGAGATAAATAATGACTTTCTAGCGCGTGGTATTGCTCTCTTAATCGACGGCCATGATGAAGACGTTGTTAAAACAGTTCTGACGAAAGATAAGAATATGGCCGTTGCGCGGCATAAGGCAGGCGCAAGTGTTTGGTCTGCTCTAGGAGACCTGGGGCCGGCGATGGGAATGATTGGTACCTTGATCGGTTTGGTTGCGATGCTGTCCAACATGGATGACCCGAAGTCCATTGGTCCTGCGATGGCGGTAGCTCTATTGACCACGCTATATGGAGCGATGCTTGCAAATATGGTTGCTATCCCTTTTGCTGACAAACTGACTCTTAGAATGGAAGAGGAAGAGTTGATCAAGTCCATGTCAATCGATGCCGTTTTGGCGATTCAGGCTGGTCAAAACCCACGTGTTATTGAAGCTATGTTGAGAACCTACTTGTCTGAAGGCAAGCGAGAAACAGGTGAAGAATAGTTCTGGTTTATTAAGCAGCCTGTATGTTTTTAGTTTGATCTCTGAGGTAACAACTCGACAATGAGTGATGAAGAAGAAAAAGATTGCGATTGCGTCCCCGGGCTCCCCGCATGGATGGGGACTTTTGCGGATCTTATGTCCCTCCTTATGTGCTTCTTTGTTCTGCTATTATCGTTCGCAGAAATAGATGTACTCAAATTTAAGCGTTTAGCTGGTTCAATGCGTAATGCCTTTGGTGTTCAGAATCAGGTTGATGTTACGTCGATCCCGAAAGGAACCAGTATTATTGCTCAAGAGTTCTCTCCGGGAAAACCAGACCCCACACCTTTGCAAGTGGTGATGCAGCAAACGACTGACTCAGATCACCAGACTCTCGAAGTATTGTGTGAGGCTCAGATAGAGAAAGCCGTTGCAGAAGCTTGTGATGAGTCAACTGAAAACGCTCAGGATAAAAAGGCCCAAATCAGTGAGTTTGTTGCTCAAAAAATGATGGAGCTGGAAGAAGAGGCTGAAACCAAGGCAGAAGAAATTGCTGAGAAGCTCCAGACCGAAGTTGCCAAAGATATGGTGGAGCTGGAAACCCAAGGTCGTAAAATTATTATTCGAATTCAGGAAAAAGGAGCCTTTTCTTCTGGTTCAGCTCAGCTTCAGGATGAGTTTATTCCAGTGCTTGATAAGCTGATTGATATCCTCGAGTCAATTGAAGGTGATATCGCCGTGCAGGGGCATACTGATGATGTGCCGATTCAAACTGTTATGTTCCCATCAAACTGGGATTTGTCGGTCGCAAGGGCTTTGGAAGTTGCGCACGGGCTATTTGATGACGGCTACCTAAAACAAGATAGGTTTAGCATAACAGGCTTTGCGGATACTCGGCCGCTGGTGCCGAATGATACGCCTGAGAGTAGAAAGCGAAATCGCCGGGTAGAGATTATTCTTCAAGAGAAAACTGATAAGCAGGTGAAGGAAGAGCTGCGTGAAGAAAGCAAGACGCTGGATGCTAACTCTCAAGCAATTGATAACTTTTTCGAATTGGACCCTGACGAGATCTTCTAGAAAGGAGAGTGTGTGATGGGTTTATCTAGGGATAATATATATGGGTGTAAATTCAGTGACGCACGACAGTGAAAGAAGACGTTATTTTAGAGTGACGGACCTTGTTGGTCTTCGTTATCGCTTTCTTTCGGAGGGTGAAACTGATTTGGCGGTGCAAGCTCAACCGACTTCTCTGAAGTCTCTGCTGTCACAGATAGAGCACCAGATAGCAACAGATCTGACAGTACTGAAGAATTCCCAACCTGAAATTCATAATATTCTTGATCTTTTTAACCAGAAAATAAATTTGGCTTTTGGCCACGGTCTTGCCTCTGGCCAAGAAGAGGGTCTCGAGCAGTCTACTTCTGCTTGTCAGGTTAATTTGAGTGCTTGTGGAATCGCTTTCCCGCTTGAAGAAAGTGCTGCTTTGAATCAGCATGTTCATATAGAACTAACGCTATACCCCAGTAATACTCGATTGCAGCTCTTAGCAGCTGTTATTGCTTGTGATGCATTGGATGAGAGCATTGATGGCAAGCCCTGGCTTGCGCGCGCTGACTTCGTTAATGTCACCGAAATTGATCAGGAAACATTGGTTCAGCATGTCATTAAGCGCCAGGTTCAACAGCTAAAAGGTAATCGATCTGAAGATGACGGTAGCTTGCAATGAGCTAGAGTCTGTCGAGCTCTAGCTTAAAAAGTTATGTTTGTTATGTTGTCGTTAAATTTGCTGCTACCCTTCTGATACTGACGTTCAAGAAAGAAAGCTTTATTGATCTGCTCGTTCTTAGCCGTACCTAAAGTTTCTTTATCAATAATGATGACGCTGCTCGCACGAGTTCCATAGTTGGGCGTTCTAATAAAGGGGGAAGAGAGCACTTGCTCAAACTCTTGAGGGATGCCTGTCTGCGGCAGTTCTTCAGGCGATGCTTGTTCTTGGTTCTGTAGTGCCAACAGTAAGTGTCTAGCTGCTTCAGTGTTATCAGGGTTCTGCCGGGCCTGTTCGAGAGCTGTTTTGGTTTTTCGTACTTTTGGCCAAGGCGTATCTAGCAGGTGGTTACTTAAGCCATACCGTCCCGGCTTTAGGGTTTGACTACCTCTCGTCTGACCACGATTATGGCAATATACCAAGTCTGAGCCATCAAACAGAAGAGCGTTAAATCCGGCATATTCATCGCTTGAAATTTGAGCTGCAAACTCATTTGCAGAGCAGCTTGCTTGAAGGAAGCTTGAGGGAATTTCTCCACGAGATCGTTCGTATACTCTGGAGTCTGGCGCGCGATAATTTGTAATTGCAGCGAGGCGGCCACCTTTGGAAAGGGCTAACCAGGTGCCACCCATTTTTAAATCTCGGCCGCCAAATATGTCAGGGCTATCTTCCCAGAAATGAGCGTTAAGTGTAGGGCGGGCGTAGTACTCATCTCTATTTGAGGCGAGTGTCAGTATTCGTGCTTGCTCGGGCTGCCAATCAAAAACTATTAAACACATTGAAAGAATGACCTCAGAATGTAATACAGCTATCATACCATGCAATTATTTAGGGGTAGATACGGACTATGTTTATTGTGAGCTACTTGCTGGCGGGTATCTTTGCCGGGTTAACGGCAGGGCTCTTTGGCGTGGGTGGTGGTTTAGTCGTCGTGCCTATCCTGGTTTTTGTCTTCGAAAGCCAAGGTTTCCCCGCAGAAGTCTTGACCCATATGGCGATAGCAACTTCACTTGCGACCATAGTGTTTACCTCGATGAGCTCGGTATATAATCACCATAAGAGAGGCGCGGTTTTGTGGTCGGTGTTTCGGCCGATGAGTGCTGGTATTGCGCTAGGTGCGGTGCTTGGTGTATTAACGCTGGTGCAACTAGATGGCTGGATGCTGAAAAAGCTGTTTGGACTTTTTGCGGTGATTGTAGCGCTGCGAATGTTTATCAAATCCGCTAGCTTGCAGTCTTTGGCGATACCCGGAAATATCGCACTATCTATAATGGGCGTGGTCATTGCGTGGTTTTCTTCTATCTTCGGGATTGGTGGTGGAACACTTAGCGTTCCTTATTTGAGTCGGTATCGTATTGAGATGAAAGAAGTGGTGGGTACCGCCGCTGCATGTGGTTTACCCATCGCTTTATTTGCCACGCTCAGTAATGTGATGATGGGAAGTGATTTGCAAGGACGGCCTGAATGGAGTTTGGGATTGATCTACCTACCTGCTTTACTCGGAATATCTATTTGCTCTGTATACTTCGCGAGGGTTGGAACGCAGTTGGCGCATCGCTTGTCGCCTCTGTTACTGAAAAGATTGTTTGCAGGTTTTCTGCTATTAATTGGTGTTCGCTTTCTAGTGACTTAGCTCTGTTTAATATTAAAAATTTAAGGAATTACAATGGCGTTGTCGTATCCCCAGATAGATCCGGTTGCTTTGGACTTAGGGCCAATTCAAATTCATTGGTATGGCTTAATGTATTTGATTGGTTTTGTGGCGGCTTACTTACTAGGGCAGAGACGAGCCCAACGACCTGGTGCTCCAATTGCCAAAGAGCAAGTCGGAGATATGATTTATTACTGCGCATTGGGGGTAATCCTGGGGGGGCGCCTGGGCTACGTATTCTTCTATAACTTCGACAAATTTCTCGATGACCCAGCTTGGTTGTTTAGAATCTGGGAAGGTGGAATGGCCTTTCATGGCGGCTTAATCGGTGTGATGTTAGCCATTGTTTTTTATGCACGAAAGATTGGCTGCACTTTTTTTCAACTATTGGACTTTATCGCGCCTCTTGTGCCAATAGGTTTGGGTTTGGGACGAATCGGAAATTTTATTGGTGCAGAATTATGGGGCAGGGCGACAGATGTTTCTTGGGGAATGGTATTTCCAAACGACCCGGAGCAATTGGTTAGGCACCCTTCTCAGCTTTATCAGGCAGGGCTTGAAGGGCTGATGTTCTTTTGTATTTTATGGTTTTATTCCGTTAAACCCAGGCCTGCGGCATCGGTCTCGGGTATGTTTATGATCTTCTATGGAATTTTCCGCTTTGTTGTTGAGTTCGTAAGAGAGCCTGACGCACATATTGGTTTTGTTGCCTGGGGTTGGCTGACGAAAGGTCAACTACTGTCATTCCCGATGATATTAATAGGTGTGGGTTTTATTTGGTATGCCTACAAATTTAACTCCGATAAACTATCGCACCGAGCATAAACTAGAAAATAAAAAATTGAGAGAAGCATATGAAGCAGTACTTAGCGCTTTGTCAGCGTATTATTGATGAGGGTGTGTGGGTAGATAATAAACGTACCGGAACGCGCTGCCTGACCCTAATCAATGCTGACCTGGAGTATGACGTTGAGAACAATGTATTTCCGTTAATTACCACTCGCAAAAGTTACTATAAAGCAGCCATTGCAGAACTTCTGGGTTATCTCCGTGGGTATAGCAGTGCTGCGCAATTTCGCGAGATCGGCTGTAACACCTGGAATGCTAATGCCAATGAGAATGAAGCCTGGTTGAATAATCCGCATCGTAAAGGTGAGGATGATATGGGGCGAGTATACGGCGTTCAGGGCCGGGCGTGGCAAAAGCCGGATGGCACGCCATTAGACCAGCTTAAAAAGATCGTCGATAACCTTTCGAAAGGGGTCGATGACCGCGGAGAAATTCTAAGCTTCTATAACCCGGGCGAGTTCGAAATGGGTTGTCTGCGCCCTTGCATGCATACGCACACATTTTCTTTGCTAGGGGATACACTGTATTTGACTAGTTATCAGCGTTCTTGTGATGTGCCGCTGGGGCTGAATTTCAATCAGGTTCAGGTCTATGTTCTGCTTGCTCTAATGGCACAGATCACGGGGCATAAAGCCGGTAAGGCTTACCACAAAATAGTCAATGCTCATATCTACGAGAACCAGTTAGAATTGATGCGAGATGTGCAGCTAAAGCGTGAGCCTTTCGCTTCTCCGAGACTAAATATCAACCCTGATATCAAGTCACTCGAAGACCTTGAAACCTGGGTGACGACCGCTGACTTTGAAGTCGTCGGCTATGAGTCGCATGACAGTATCCAGTACCCTTTTTCAGTTTAAATATATATCGAGTAGGAAGAAACAATGAAGCGCTCCATGATCGTCGCGATGGCAGAAAACCGAGTTATCGGCATTAACAACAAGCTGCCTTGGTATTTGCCCAATGATCTTAAGTACTTTAAACAAGTGACGATGGGCAAGCCGATTCTAATGGGGCGTAAAACCTATGAGTCGATTGGTAAGCCGCTTCCAGGTCGATGCAATATCGTTATAACGCGAAATGAAAGCTGGTCGGCTGAAGGCGTGAAAGTCGTGCACTCTCTTGAGCAGGCTTTTGATTTAGGAGAGTCGGTTTGTGATATTGACGGTCAGTCGGAAGTGATGATCATTGGTGGTGACCAGATCTATCAAACGAGTCTGCCGGATGTTGATCGTATCTATCTAACGAAAGTTCATGCAGAAGTCGAAGGCGATGCTTATTTTCCCGAAGTCGATTGGACTCAGTGGCGTGAAATTGGGCGGGAAGATTTTGAAGCCGAAGGGCCGAATCCCTATGATTATAGTTTTATCGTTTTGGATCGTAAGTAAAAAGAAAAGGACTGAACTTCTGCTCAGTCCTATGTTTCGTCGAGCTTAATCCAGCATATCCAAATTACGAACACCACCTTTATCGGCGCTTGTTGCCAGCATGGCATAGGCTTTCAAAGCGCTAGAGACCTTTCGCTCGCGATGCTCTGCTGGTTTCCAGGCTTGCTTGCCTTTCTGCTCCATTGCTTCACGTCGAGAGTTAAGTACCCCTTCTTCCAAGACAACATCAATTGAGCGATTAGGGATATCGATCTTGATTTTGTCGCCGGCTTCAATCAATGCGATAGCGCCACCGGCAGCTGCTTCAGGGGAAGCGTGGCCAATTGATAGGCCAGAGGTACCCCCTGAGAAGCGACCGTCGGTTAACAAGGCGCAAGCTTTACCTAGGCCTTTTGATTTCAGGTAACTGGTTGGATACAACATTTCCTGCATACCCGGGCCACCTTTAGGGCCTTCATAGCGAATAATAACCACATCGCCCTCAACTACGTCATCATTAAGTATGCCTTTTACTGCGGAATCCTGGCTTTCGAAGATAACGGCTTTGCCTTCAAACACGAGAATAGAGTCATCAACGCCAGCTGTTTTTACCACGCAACCGTCTTCAGCGATATTGCCGTACAAGACTGCGAGTCCACCCTCTAAAGAAAATGCATTTTCTAATGAGCGGATACAACCGTTAGCGCGATCACCGTCCAGTGTCGGCCAGCGAGTCGATTGACTAAAAGCCGTTTGGGTTGGAATGCCAGCAGGGCCAGCTTTAAAGAACTCGGCAATTTCTGGATCATTATTTTGCATAATGTCCCATTTTGCTAGCGCTTCTTTCATTGTCTTACTGTGGACCGTTGGCAGGTCGGTATGCAGAATTCCGGCTCGATCTAGTTCGCCCAGAATAGCCATGATGCCGCCAGCTCTATGAACATCTTCAATATGATATTGAGGAGAGTTCGGTGCAACCTTACATAACTGAGGGACGCGTCTGCTTAGTTCGTTGATGTTCTTTAGGTCGAAATCTAATTCCGCTTCTTGAGCCGCTGCCAAAAGGTGAAGGATGGTATTGGTTGAGCCGCCCATGGCGATATCAAGCATCACAGCGTTTTCGAAGGCTTTATGGCTGGCAATTGAGCGTGGTAGAACTGATTCGTCATCTTGTTCGTAATAGCGGCGTGTAATGTCTACGATGCGGTCTGCAGCATCAAGGAATAGCTTTTCACGGTCTGCATGAGTTGCCAATGTTGTGCCGTTACCTGGTAAAGATAGACCAATAGCTTCAGTCAGACAATTCATTGAGTTAGCCGTGAACATGCCTGAGCAAGAGCCGCATGTTGGGCAGGCGCTGCGCTCATATTCTGCAACTGTTTCATCGTCAGCGCTATCGTCTGCAGCAATGACCATGGCATCGACCAGGTCGAGCTTGTGTTCCGAAAGCTTGGTTTTACCTGCTTCCATTGGGCCACCCGATACGAAGATAACCGGAATGTTCAGACGCAAAGCAGCCATTAACATTCCCGGTGTGATTTTATCGCAGTTGGAAATGCAAACCAGTGCATCGGCACAGTGAGCATTCACCATGTATTCAACCGAGTCGGCAATCAGCTCTCTGGAAGGTAGGCTATATAGCATGCCGTCATGACCCATGGCGATACCGTCATCGACCGCGATGGTATTAAATTCTTTTGCAACGCCGCCTGCTTTTTCTATCTGGCGTGCTACAAGTTGCCCCATGTCTTTAAGGTGGACGTGACCTGGAACGAACTGGGTGAAGGAGTTTGCAACAGCGATAATTGGCTTTTCAAAATCTTCTGTTGTCATCCCGGTGGCACGCCATAATGAGCGTGCTCCCGCCATATTTCTGCCATGAGTAGAGGTTTTTGAGCGATAGGTCGGCATCGTTTGTCTCTTAAATAATCGTTGTTAGAAAGAAAAATCTGAAGCAGGCAGCATAGCAAAAAAAATGCATGCTGGCACCAAATGGCGAATCTTCAATACGAAACTATAAGATTGGAAAAATCAGTCTATGCTTACTTAAAAGCCAACCGTGAATACCTGAATAAACTATGAAACTGCCGCTGTTACCGCTCAATGCTATTGTCTGTCCGCAAGGTCGTATTCCTTTGCAGATTTTTGAGCCGCACTATTTAGATATGATTGCTGATTCGATGAAGCAAGGCGAAGGCTTTGTGGCAGTGTTGATGTGCAGTGAAAATGCACCGACTGAACACGTGCGAGAAGGGCAGTTCTATGAACTTGGCACGCGTGTTCAAATTGTAGATTTTGGCAAGACGCCTAGTACCGGGGTGTTAAATCTGACGGTTGAAGGTCTGGAACAAGTCAAACTATCCTCACTTGAAGAACGTGAAAATGGCGTCTGGTATGCCGAGCTTGAGGCTATTGGTGAAGAGCAGCATATTGACTTGCCCGAGGAGTTTGATGAGCTGCGTGTGGTACTGCAGGCTCTGGTCAAACACCCCTTTGTTCGCGATTTGAATATGGATATTGATTATGAAGATGGGCGCCAAGTAGGCTGGCGCTTGACTGAGTTACTGCCGCTAGGCAATAAACAGAAACAGCATCTTTATGAAATGAGCGACCCGCTTCAGCGTCTGCAAGCAATCTCTCGTCAAATTTCTGATATGGTTACTTAGGCCGTATAAATCTTGAGTCTTGATCAGACGGCTCTGCGTTTAGGGGCGTAACTGGTAAGCCTGCAAGGCTTCTGGAAAGAAATAAAGCTGATAGCCAATTAAGATGCCGAGCCATAGACAAAGTGCTGTCATAACCGCTTTCTTTTCAACAGTGATATCTCGACGGTTCGCGGCGTCATAAGCTTGGTGAGTGCTATATAACACTCTACTAATTCCACAAATCGCTAAACCTAGCGCTATGCCCCCAACAATATCAGACAACCAGTGAACGCTGAGCATAACCCGGCTAAAAGCGATCAGAAACATCGGCACAAAGAATAGCAAGTAGCACTGCCAGCGTTGGGTCTTGGGTAGCTGTTGGGCAATAAATGCTGCAATCAGGCCGTAGAAAACGGTTGAGCCTGAACTATGGCCACTAGGGTAGGCATATGAAACAGGCGGTGAGAGTACTAGTTCAGGTCGGGCAATACTAAATACTGCTTTTAGTGTGTGTGTAATTGCCGCAGTACTTAAGCCGGAAATCACCAGTAAAGTGGAGGCTCGGAACTGCCTTAGATAAAGCATCAAAGCGATGAGTGTTATAAAGGAGGCATATAAAAACTTTTCATCGCCAAGCAGGGTTAGATGGATAAATATCCGAGAGCTGATATCGCTGACAAAGGTACTGATGTTGCGCAGCTCAGCGCCGAGTTGAAGTACGCTGGCATCTAGTTGGCTTAGCAAGCCTGTTCGTAAAACCAGAAAGCTCCAAATAATAAAGAATAAGCTTGATCCTATGAATAAACTCAGTGACGCAAGTGGAAACTCATAGTCCTTTGATGACGTGTTTTGGCTTTTGTTATTGCGCAATAGCGCCGCATAGATGCGAGATCCATGCTGAAGGTTAAGGCTGGCATAGCGAAAGCTGAGAGTGATAATGAGCAGCGCAGCAATTAGAGAGAACAAGGCCGGATAAAAGTTACTTGGCAGAACCAGATGGACGGCACTGCCAGTCAGGTAGCCAGGCAAGATATAAAACGGTGCCCAAATGGTTGCCGAGAGGGCATTGAAGACAGTGAATCTGGTTTGAGACATTCCAAGCATTCCTGCGACAATAGGAATGACTGGACGAATAGGGCCGATAAAGCGGCCGAGCATAACGCTTTTCCCACCGTGCTTATGGAAGAAACGCTCACCAGACTGAAGTGTTTTAGGGTAGCGGGAGAAGGGCCAAATGTTTCGCAAGCTATCTTTAAAATAATGACCAAGAAAAAAGCTGATGCCGTCTCCCAATATGGCACCGAGAAAGCCCGATAATAAAAGCCACTCAATAGGTAGATTAATGTGACCTGCCAAGGCTGACACAAGAAAGAGCAGCAATACGCCGGGTACGATTACTCCTGCAAGCGCCAGAGACTCAATAAATGCAATAAGTAAAACAGCCACGAAAACCCAGTTTGGGTTTAGTTCAAGCCATGCAATAAGGGGTTGGAAATCAGATTCTGTCATTGTGCCGGGTGTAAGTGCGAATAGTATTGAAAGATGTGCCGGGGTAAACAGACTTAGCCTCGTTGGGTCACTTTACACACTAATGACAAGCGAGACAAATTGTCAGAAGTCTTGAGCTTTCGCCAATAGAGGGGAGAAAGCTGTAAACAACGAACTTGTCTGTTTAGTGACTATGCAGGCAGACGCGGTTATGGCCGTTTTTTTGTGCTTCGATCAAACCAATCTGAGCGTTCTCAATTAATTTCTTTGCTTCGCCATCTCGATCGCCTGAGCAGTCATCAGGTATATAGGTTGTGCAGCCCAGGCTAACCGTAATTGCATCAACCACTGGCCAGTTGCATTCCTCTATGGTGCGTCGAATTCTTTCCGCAATAACTAAAACGCCCTCTGAAGGTGTGCAAGGTAAGAGGAGGTAAGAGGTCTGCTTTCCATCAAAGTAGTCGCTATCTCCTGCGCGAATCATTGCTTTAAGTGTCTCTGCAAATCGAGCAAGAAGGTCGTTTGTATTTGGGAGACCGTGCATGTCTTGAATTTGAGGGAAGTAATCGACTTCAAGGGAAACCAGAGAAAGGGGGTTGCCTGTTCGGTCAGCTCGGCACATTTCTTTTTTAAGGGTATCTCTCAAATGGCGGTAGTTATAAGCTTTAGTTAGTGGGTCATGTATCTCAAGTTCTACCAGTGTGCGACTGCGTTTCTGATGAAGCTGAGCATAAGTACTTGTTAGCCCCATAAATAATGCAAAGCTGGTTGCAAACTCTAGTGCTGAGATGATGCTGCTGGCAAATAGCAGTAGCAGTGAGTAACACACACCCATCACCACGTTGAATATGCTTGCTTGGCGATAGGGAAGGCATAGATAACAAAGAAGACCAATCGGAAATATCCAGTGCTTAAGCTCCTCAGGGTGTTCGCCTGCATTGGCGAAAATGCTGAGAACAGATATAACACCTACAGCGAGACAGGCTTGCTTGAGGTATTTGGCTTCGGGGGAGAACTTGGCGTATAGGCTTGTGCTTAAATAAACGATGCTTAGAAGTGTTGCAACGTAAACGAGCTCATAGAGACCGTAGCGATAATTTTGTATACCAAGCACAACCATAGCAATTGCGCCAAGCAGAAATAATGTGGCAGTAAGACGGGTTTGAAGCTGGATTTCAGAGAACATTATTGTGCTCCTTCTGCATTGGCTGGCGTTGCGTCTTGGGGCAGCTCATCGATGTCTCGATAGATGTGTGTTCTATTAATACTGGTAGCTTGTGTTTCTGATAAGGCATGGCTTGCCCGGCCTGTTATGGAGGTACTGTCATCGCCGATATTTAAGCAGGACACGCCAGCACTAACGGTAATACTTTCTCCATGAATCTCAATTTCTTTGCGGACTTTAAGTCGCAGGCTGTCTGCTATCTTGACTGCTTGAATCGAGCTGGTATGAGGTAAGACGATAAGAAACTCATGATGTTCCCAAAGGTAGTAACTGTCGAACAAGCGAAGGTTGTTATGGAGCAACTTGCCAATGGCAATCGTGACAGCATCTTGTTCTTTAGGGTTTAGTTTGGAAAGACATATTTTGTCAATTGCCAACGCGGCTGTAGACAATTCACTGCCTTCACGTTCACTGCGTTGAATTTCTTTTGTCAGGTCATCATCTAGATGTTCTTTGGTGGCTGCTTTGGTCAGGTTATCTGTACGACGCAGTGGCTTAAGCTGTTTTCGTCTTAGTTCTCTCAAGTAAACCAGGCAGCAGCTCATGCTTAGGTACAAAAGGTAGCTCATAGTATTTTGAATGTTTTCAAACGGAGAGCCGCTAGCATTCAAAGAGGCCAGGGCAAATACTGAGAATATCCCGACAAGCCATAGGGCAGGTTTGAATTCATAGAAAAAGAACAGCAATAAGGGAATGAAATAGGTCCATGTTTTAAAGTCTTCCAGGCCTGTCATTAAGCCTATTAGGGCAATGCAGGCGAGAGCCAGAGAACTGTGTTTAAACCAGATGAAGCTCTCTTTATCGGCATTTCGGTTTTTACTTTGCCACTGGTTTACAATGAGTAGCGCACACAGAACACCGATGCCGCAAGCGCTGATCAATTGCCCCTGAAAGAGCAGGGCGAGCGCTAAGGTACCTGCCAGAATAAGGGCATACAAGTAGGATTTTGAGTTAATAAGTAGTTGGTGGTCAGAATGTGCCATGTTGAAAATGTTGCTCGTTATGTTCTGGTCGTTGGCTCGCCAAAGCCTTGTGGTGTCTTTCCTTGCAGGTAATACGCAAAGGCAATTATTTCAGCTATTACCCGATATAGAACTTCGGGGATTTCTTCTCCCAGTTCTAGTTTAGACAAAATGCTGACTAATTCACTATTTTCGTATAAAGGTATGCCGTGCTCTTCGGCAATGCGCATTATTTCCTCAGCGAGCTCATTCTCACCTTTGGCAGTAAGTTTGGGCGCTGAAACTTCATCGTACTTGAGCGCGATGGCTCTTGTTTTCGAGCTGGTTTTGTTATTGTTGTTCATGCTTGAATATCTACCAGGCTTTGTGTCAACTTGGTGGCCTGTTGTTCTGGTAGGCCTTGTTGGCAAATAATATCGCCTACTTCTAGGCCTAGCTCTGAAAGCTTTTCCTTAAAATGTTTGCTCTCCCTTTGCGCGAGCGCGAAAGTATCGGCTTGATCTGCCCAGATAATGGATGAAATAGAAGGAGGGAGCAAGCTTACTTGAATATATATTGCTCCCAGGCCTTCTAAGTCGAAGGATAGTGATATTTTCCACTGCAATGCTTTGTCCTCAGATTCCTCTTCCTGGTTCTGAGTGGCGCTTTTTTCCTTATCGAGTCTCAGGCTGAAGGTGGTGACCCCTTGGTTGACATTCACCACGGGCAATTCAAAAAACCATGATTGAAGTGTATTGCCGTCACTGGTTTGGCTTTGAAAGAGGCTGTTCAACTGGTTGAACTGAATACGATTAAGCATTCCGGCAAGTATTTTCAAAAGCTGCCCGGTAGAAAACTCTTGCTCGGCAAAAAGAGCTTTGGCCTTCGCTGTTGTGTCGGACTGGATGCGCGGAAAATTAAAGGGAGTTGTTAATAGTTCAGGCTCTAAAAGGCTGCCAAGGAGTTTCTCTATCGCCTGGTTTTGTTCGCCGCTGCTATTTGCGGCAGGTAATAAGTTTCGGCTAATGCCTAGCAGGGTCGCTTTTAAATCGCTTGATATTGTCTTGTCTTGGCTTGGATCGGCTGCCGTGTTGCTATGTTGCTTTACAAGTTGCTGCAGCATGTCTAGTGCTTGCTTCGTGACTGCAGAGCTTGTTTGGTTGGTATTTTGAGGAGAGGGGGTTCCAGAAAGCGGGTTATTGGCAGTAGGTTTGGTCTGGTCTGCTTGCGCTAATGCTATTTTGTTCAAGGTTTTGAGGTTTTGGAGTTGCTCGAGTATTTGTTGTTTGTTGGTGGTGTTACTGAGCTGTGACTCCATGAAAAGACCGCTGTGTTTTAAGGCGTTTCTAATTGTGTCAGGAGAGCTTAGAGTGTCGCCTTGACGGCTGGCTTGAGAGATCTGCTCTGCGTGAGGAAGAGATTTGATCAGTGTTGCGATGCTTTCTAGCGCAACTTTTCGAGTAAGCGGCGATGAGCCTTGTGTAGGGGAGAGCTGGGTTTGTTGAGCGCTGGCTACCTTTGTTTGATTTTGAGAAATGGGCGGCGTTTGCGAAGTCGCTTTACTCATCTCATTCAGGGCAGCGAAGCCGGTACCAAGAGACAGTTGCTTCGGTAGCAGTTTTGCTAAGGTGCCTAATAGTATTTCGGTATTGATGCTGCCTTTGTCTGCTGGGATTTGAGCTGTGCTTCTATTAGTCGGACTGACAAGGATCAAAGCCTTGCTCTGTTGTGTTGATGAGCTTTCAAGCTTGACTAATAGCGTCTGACCTATCTCTAAAGGAATGCTGCTGGTGGTTGTGACAAGTTTGCCATTAATATTGAGTAGCCATTCTTTACTGCTGTGAGTGTTTACTGTGGCTGCTTTTCCTTCGATTACCGGCTGTTCCTGGTTAGTTTTTGGGGGGGGGGGCTGAACAGTTGCCTGGTATTGCTTACCGGGTACCAGTTTAAGCTCTTCAATGCTGGTAATTTGTGATCTAGAAAGAGTGCTTGTACCTTTGCTGACGACCTCTGGCGTTGACGGTGGTTTTGGTGTGATGTCCATGACGTTGCTGTATCCCAGGTGCTGCCAGAATAAATCTCGATTGGGACAGGGTTTTATTGTGAACAGGCTCCCAATCAAGACGCTTATAGATTATTTCACAGATTATCCCAGATATAATGGAGACGCAAAAAATAGAATTACGGAAAGATATTCCTGATGTTTTTGAATAGTGTCTCAGGAAATAGAGTGGTACATGGATTAGCTCATAGGAAATTAGGGTGTTATGACAAAGCAGGCATTTAAATTATTTCTCGCTTGGTGTGTTTCAATCGTTCTGGCAGGTTGCGAAGGGCGAGTGGCAGAAACGGCACCAGAAACAGTAGACGATACTTCACCACCTTCTACTCCGGGGCAAGATTTTCAAGATGTTGCTATCGACGAAACTTTTTTCTCTCGCCCGTCTGACGAGGTGAGTGACAGTTTGGGCTTATATTCCTTCAGTGCTCCAGAAACAGAAAGTTCGACGATTCAGCATGAGGCAGTTTTTTCCTCTGAATCAGGAATGATCTTGAGCCTGAATACTTCCGATAGCAATGGAGCCAAGCCGGATATTTCAATCTTGGTGAGTACCGATACCGTCTATAAAGTTGACCATGAAACGAATGAACTCAAGGCTAT
>NZ_LWFZ01000691.1:0-6401 GCF_001635225.1 Oleiphilus sp. HI0086 | reverse complement strand
AAATACTTAATAAACAGTAACTTATGATTTTCTTATACGATTTATGCTTAAAGAGAGTGGTCAAAATACTAAAATGTGACAAAAAATCAGGTAAATATGTTTCGATAGGTAACGCCTGGTAACATTTTTGGAGGAAAGTGATTTTCTTAATTACAGTAAGTGTTTCCTTATGCAACAAAATGTGAGGCAGGTCTCACTTCTAGTTGCTCTTTTTGCGAGGTATTCCTAGTCGCTGTCTACGTTCCCATAGATTCTTACGGCTGATGCCCAGGCGCTTGGCCAGTTCTGTTTCATTCATATGGTCTTGGTTTTCGAGAACAAATTGTTGGAAATAGTCTTCGATTGATAAGCTTTTGCTAGAGGAGGCTGAAGACTTTTCGGCAGATGGGAGTTGGGAAGCTGCGCTGTAAGGGGAATTAACTTGTGGTGTAATCAATCCCTTTGGAATATTGATATCATCAACTTCCGACTCAATATCTAATAATTCAGCGGTAATCATCTTGTTATCGCAAAGAATGGTTCCACGCTCAATAGCATTTTCAAGTTCACGGACATTTCCAGGCCAGTGATATTCCTGAACGGCTTTCATTGCATCCGGACTGAACTTGATATTTGCTTGGCCAAGCTTGTCACTTGCTTTGGCAAGCAAAGTATTTGCAAGACCAAGAATATCATCGCCTCGCTCTCTTAATGGGGGGAGCTTGAGCTGGACAACATTTAGACGATAGAACAAATCTTCTCGAAATTGGCCAGTACGAGAAAGTGCCTTGAGGTTTCGGTGAGTTGCGGCAATAAGCCGAACATTAACTTGTCGAGACTGGGTTGAGCCAACACGCCTGATTTCCCCTTCTTGCAGAACGCGTAATAAGCGAGCTTGGGCTTCAAGTGGTAGTTCACCTATTTCGTCCAGAAATAAGGTGCCGCCATCAGCGGCTTCGATTAGACCGTTTCGAGCGCTTACTGCCCCGGTAAATGCGCCTTTTTCGTGACCGAATAGTTCGGACTCAATTAGCGATTCAGGGATTGCGGCACAGTTGATACAAATATATTCGTGATTACGACGATTGCTTAATTTATGGATAGCTCGCGCGGCCAGCTCTTTACCACTGCCTGTTTCGCCTTGAATTAATACGGTTGCTTCAGTAGGTGCCACTTTTTTCATTAAGTGGAACACTTTCTTCATGGCTTGGCATTGGCCGAAAATTAGTTGACCGATCTGCTTATCTGCATCGTCATCTTCATTGCTGGTCGCGCTCGCTAGAATGGGAGAGGGAGTTTGCTTCAGTATGCTGTTGACGATGTCAATCAGGTCTTTATGGTCAAAGGGTTTGGCGAGGTAATCAGCCGCACCAAGTTTCATAGCGTCGACAGCGGAGCGTAAACTGGCTTGCCCCGTAGTGACCAAAACAGGTACGCCCTGAGCTAATTTTATAATATCTGTCCCGGGCTGGTTGGGCAGGTGGATATCCGAAATGATTAAATCAAAAGAGGGTAGCGCATAAGTTTCAGCGGCCTCGTTGACTGATGATGCGACATCAACCTGGTGTAAAGCATCTTCTAGAAAATTTTGTAAACCCGCGCGGTGATCAATGTCATCTTCAATGATTAATATTCGGCGCATGTAGCCCTGCTTAAATTAGGTTTAGTTGCTTTATTGTGTGGACGAAGAATCATAACTTATTTTGACTTCATACCAAAGCTGGCACGCGAAAACTCAATATGGAGATGGAAGCTCTTTAACTCGTGAGAGAACTTTAGGGTTCCAGTGTTCAATGGCAGTTTCTAGCATTTGAGGGATAGATAAGCATTTTGATGATATCTCAATCCCCAACAGCCTAAAGATACAGCTCAAATTCTCTTTGGCTTGGAGAGAAGAGACGGCCTTCGCGTGGTTTTGTTTACTCAGCTTCTGACCTTTAGCAGATAGTACCGGGAAATGAGAGAATTCGGGAGGCTTATAGTCAAGCGCTTGATAGAGTGCCAATTGCATGGGAGTAGAGAAGAGTAGGTCGTAGCCTCTTACGACATGTGTAATATTCTGTCGGTGATCATCATTAACCACAGCTAGTTGATAAGCATAAAAGCTTTCTTTACGCTTAAGAACAAAATCATCATCTAGTTTATACGAGTGTTCACCTTGCATGCCGTCATGCCAATAATATAGTTCTTCGGTATTCCTAAACTTCTGAGCACAGTTTTGCTTATCGACAGACTGGCGTAGGCAAGCTTCATTGTGTCGACCACCGTTTGTAGCCAAGTATTTTCGACTACAGGGGCAATAGAAAATTGCTTTTCTTAAGTCCAGTTTTGTTAACAAGCTTTCGTATTCAGCACTATGTGCTGATTGAAAAACTATTGGTTCATCCGAGAATAAATGGTGGGCTTCAAGTGTCTCGATAATTTGCTGGCTAGCGCCGGGTGCTTCACGTAAGGGGTCAATATCTTCAATTCTTACAAGCCAGGTACCCGAATTTCTCCTTGCCTCTAAATAGGAAACCAAGGCAGCGAAGAGTGAACCAAAGTGTAAAGGGCCGGTAGGGGACGGAGCAAAGCGACCGCGATATGAGCTCATAGATCTAAGGATATTGGGTAGGAGTAGCTCCCACCCAATCTATCAGGATTAAATTCCTGTTTGGCGCTCTTTAATTTCAGCGAGCGTTTTACAGTCGATGCATAGGGTTGCAGTAGGTCGTGCTTCAAGCCGACGAATACCGATCTCTACACCGCAAGAATCGCAAAAGCCATAGTCATCATCTTCGATGCGGTCTAAGGTTTTATCGATCTTCTTGATTAGCTTGCGCTCACGATCACGTGTTCGAAGCTCAAGACTGAACTCCTCTTCTTGTGTCGCTCGGTCACTTGGATCTGCATAGTTAGAAGCGTCTTCTTTCATATAATGCACAGTACGATCTACTTCTTCCATTAGCTCAAGCTTCCAAGCTAAAAGGATTTGGCGAAAGTGCTCGCCCTGTTCATCGTTCATGTACTCCTCACCGTCTTTTTCGACGTAAGGGGTGAAATTCGTCATTTCTTGGGATTTTTGTTGGTTTTCCGGCATAACATTCTTCTCATTGTTACTTACTGATTGCTTCTCGTTGGCAAGCCGGGACAACGAGATTCCATTTAGCATATTAAAAAGCTAAGCCCACAAAAATTAGCAGAAACAATCAAATTAAGCCAATTTTTCTTATACGAATGTAGAATTGGCAACATATTCTTTGTATAAAAAGATCATGATCGGCAGCTGAAGCAGGAAATAAAAGACAAGTGAGTGATTCGAGCTATACTGAAGTTCTAAGCGAAGGTTTTGATCTCTAAGACGAGACAAAGCTGAAAAGCAAATTCAAATTTTGCAGGATGAACGAATGTCCCAAAAAAGTATTATGCTCGTTGATGATAGTCGCATATCGCGCCTGATGCTGAAAGCTATTATCAGTGCGCACTATCCAGATTGGAGTGTGACTGAAGCTGAAGATGCCCGAAAGGCACTGAAGCTATGTCAGAGTGGTCAGTTTGATTTTATTACTTTAGATATGAATATGCCGGGAGTTGATGGCCTGACGATATCGCCGGAACTTCAAGAAGCGTGCCCAAGCGCGAAAATCGCTTTATTAACAGCGAATTTTCAGGAGCGAGTCCAGGAGCAAGCTGCAGAGCAGGGCCTTAGCTTCATTCCAAAGCCGATTACTGAGGATAAAATAATCGATTATCTTAAGAAATGTTTGGGCGGTGCCTAGTTCGGACTAGCAATTTGCTAAAAAGGACTTATTATCCGGTAGCTTAGCGGCTGGCCTTAGAGGCGACTTATAGCTTAAACTTACCGGGCCTGGTTTTTATAGCCTTAGAGCTTGTCTGCCCTGTCGGGTTTCGATTTATTATTCTTGGACGGATAGAATGTTTGCAGAAATTTTTAATTTGGTGATCGATACCGTGTCATCACTGTACGTGATGATTGTTTTGATGCGATTTATCTTGCAACTCTCCCGAGCAGATTTCTATAACCCCATTTCCCAGTTTGTTGTTAAAGCGACGAACCCTTTGCTTATCACTTTAAGACGATTAATACCAGGTATAGCGGGCATCGATCTGGCTTCATTGGTGCTAGCAATATTAGTACAGACAGTTGCTGTTGGTATCAAGGTTGCGGTGTTGGGGTATGCGATATCGAATCCGATTAATATTGTTTTGTTATCGGCCATATTGGTTGCGAGCTTTTTAATAAAAATCTATTTTTGGTCTCTAATTATCATGATCGTTGCAAGTTGGATTGCACCCGGCAGCGGGCACCCAGCCTTACTCTTGATTAATCAGATTACCGAGCCCTTGATGAAGCCCTTTCGTAAGATCTTGCCAGCTATGGGCGGCTTGGATTTATCACCAATATTTGCATTTCTTACGCTTCAGGTGCTCGAAACGGTCGTGAGCCATTTAATGCGAATGATCTGACGCTTAGATAGTCTTAAGGGCTAAGCTTTGTGTAGGGAATGCCAATACCCGCACAGATAAATTACCTATAAGGGTCTATGATCGTGAAGGAATAGGCGGAAGCTTTTAATGGCTCGCCTGGAATGATTGCTTTTAAGCACGTTAAGTGGTGACTTTGCATGTCTATAAACGACTTATCACAACAGGTTGATGCCTTCCATGATTGGAAGCGGCAGCTGAGTAGCTCCGTTGAGCGCTACAAACAGTGGTTGGTCGATGCTGGCTTGTATAGTAACGAACTCGATGCTCGCTTACAGCGTGGTTTAGGGCTTTTACACGATGAGTTACTAACGGTAGCCCTGGTTGGGGAATATTCCCGAGGTAAAACAGAACTGATCAACGCCTTGGTATTCTCAAGCTTTGGCCAGAGAATGTTACCGTCCCAGGCGGGTCGTACGACCATGTGCCCGACTGAAATTTTCTACGATCAACACCAGAAAAAAAACTACCTCAAGCTATTACCGATCGACTCCCGATCACAAAACCAGACCATTAGCGAATTAAAAAAGAGCGACCATGAGTGGCGTTATTTTCCCATTGATCCTCGTAATCAAGAGTCGATGGCTGAAACACTCAGGCAAATCGCTGAAACACGAGTGGTTTCTTTTGCCCAGGCGCGTGAACTAGGCTTTGATGAAGGCTCGCTGGAACGCGCCAAGAATTCAGATAAGGTCTTAATACCGGCGTGGCGCCATGCTTTATTGAGCCTTGATAGCCCGATCTTACGCAAAGGTTTATGTATCCTGGATACGCCAGGTTTAAACGCCTTAGGCTCAGAGCCCGAACTCACCATTAGCATGATTCCTAATGCCCAGGCTGTTATCTTTATGCTGAGTGCTGACACGGGCGTTACAGCCAGTGACATGGCAATCTGGAAGCAGTATATCGATGTGCATGAGTCTGAACACCGTGCAGGTCGTTTTGCTGTGCTGAATAAAATAGATGTGCTCTGGGATGACCTGCAGGGTGAACCGCATATTAGTGCTTCGATTGAGCAAATTCGGCACCTAACAGCCAAGCAGCTGAATATGGATGCAGAAGATGTTTTGCCTTTATCTGCAAAACAGGGTTTGATTGCTAAAATCAGAAAAGACCATTCATTATTGCAAAAAAGTGCTTTTCCTAAATTGGAGAAGCTAATTTCCAAGCGAATTATTGCCGAGCGTGAGTCAACGATTTACAAAGATCTTCTGCGAGATTTGCAAAAGATGCTGCATGGCTCGCAATCAGTTTTGAATGACCGTTTGGCTAACTTATACGAGCGTCACGAAGGGCTAGAAAGAGAAGTACTAAGCCCCGAAATGTTGCAGAATCTAGCCAAAGAAACGCACACCGAGCACGATATCTATCACCGCAAACTGATCACTTTACGCTCTAGTCGACGTTTGATGGAGTCGCAAGGAGAAGTATTGCAGCAATTGGTTAGTGAAGAGCGCTTGAAAGAAGTGCTCAAACATACCAAGCGTGATATGCAAGATTGTTGGAGCACCGTTGGCTTGGTTCACTCGATGAATAAATTTTTCGATAAGATGGATAAAGAACTCGATAATGTCGAGAGTGAAGCAAAAATTGCCGACAAAATGGTTCATGCAATTTATAAGCGCTTCAAGTCGGACGTTCATGCCAAGTACCTTAAACCAAGAAAGTTTACAATTGGTGAGCAGCGCAAAGCGCTAGAGGCTTTGAAAGCAAAGTTGGTGAAGTTCTGTCGACGACCTAAAATGTTTATGACGGAACAATCGGTGCTGATAAATCACTTTTTTAATACCTTTGCTGCAGAGATGCGTCTGATCCAGCTGCAAATTATTAAACAAGCCAAGCAGTGGCCAGAAGAGGCTTTATTACCGCTTATTCAATATACTCATGAGCAAAAAACCATGCTCGAAGAGCGTGTGAGCCACTTAAGGAATTTAGCG
>NZ_LWFZ01000690.1:0-6558 GCF_001635225.1 Oleiphilus sp. HI0086 | reverse complement strand
TAGTGTGTTTATGCCGAGTGTTATGGATGATGAAATTGATGTCCTGGTGCCAAAAATGATATCAGAAATTTGTTCACTCTCTGATATCAAGCACTTGTTGCGCGATGATAGCGTGCATATCGGTGCGGCTTGCGTAAAGGCTGATGATACTGCTCGCACTTTGTTGTCTAAAGCTGATTTAGCCTTACGCCAAGCACAGTCAGATGGTATTTCCGGCTGGCGGCGTTATGCGCATATTCAGTCGGCAGAAGAGAGTATGCGAGAGGTGCATCAGGCAAATGAGTGGCGAAATATTTTGCAAGAGGTATTGCTGAGTCGAGATGTGAAGCTTCATACTCAAACAGTTTATGATGGTGAAGGAAAGGTTATGTATCAGCAGGTCCTTTCTCGAATTGAAGTAGAAGGCGAGCTGACTGTCGCTGGGACCTTCCTGCCGATGGCTGAGCGATTCGGATTGATGGTGCCCTTTGATCAGTTGGTTGTCGAGAAGGTGGTAGAGAGCCTGGCAGATCCAGAATTTTTGATGCAGCGAACTCACAATGAGTTGGCGCAAGGTGAAGCTGATAATCACCGATACTGTATTACCTTGTCTGAAGCTGCCTTGATAGATGAGCGCTTCTTGTCCTGGTTTGATCAGCAGCTTGTTCAGAACCCCAGCTTGGCGGAAATGCTAATTGTCGAAGTTCCAGAACATATCGTGAGTTATAATGAAAATGCCTTGGTCGTTTTGAGCAATATGGCAAAAGAGCATGGCTTTAGTCTATCGGTCGAGCGCTTTGGTGTAAGCTCGGTGCCATTTTCGTATTTACAGCGAGTGGATATTCACTACATCAAAGTTGACCATAGCTTTATTCGCAACGTTCAGGGCAGTCAATCAAATCAGTTCTTCCTGCGATCAGCGATCCAGATTGCACATGGTCAGGGAATTAATGTGATTGCTGTGGGTGTCGAGTCAGAAGACGAGTGGCAGGCTTTAAAAGAGCTGGGGATTGATGGCGCAATGGGGTACCATTTGAAACGGCCACAAGCAAATGAAGTATTTGCTTCATAGCAAGTGTTTGCAATTGATAGTAGGGGATTACAGTTCTCCCAAGTCATTGAGAATTTATACACGTTAGCAGGTTATTAATGTGAAAGAAGGTTTGTCTGATTTTATAAGACATAGAAAAGAAGATTTCCAAGACTACTTGGGGGGCGGAATGTTGGCTAAAGCTATTGGTGGTGCTTTGGGTGTCTATTTACTTTTGTCTGTTATTCTAGGTTTTTGGTGGAGTTCTGAGCCGGAAATTACCGATGTTGTTCAGTACTCTCATGAACAGGCCGAGTTGATGCAGCACCAGCCGGTTCCTGGCTTTGCGACAACAGCAACGATGATCTATTTGATGGAAACGCTGATGGATAAGTCGGGAGGCTACATTAGCAATGATATTTTTCCGCCTGGTTTATGGCTGGATAATATTACTAATTGGGAATATGGCGTGCTGGTTCAGGTTCGTGATTTGGCCAGGGTCTTTCGTAAGGAGTTGAGCCGGTCTCAAAGCCAGTCGGTTGAAGATAAGGACTTAACGATTGCAGAGCCCCAGTTTCATTTCGATAACAGTAGTTGGGCACTTCCGGCCAGTGAGTCGGAATATCGTCGTGGCGTGAAGGCAGCGCGTAGTTACCTAGCGCGTCTCTCTGACCCTCAACAACCGGACGCTCAGTTCTATGCGCGAGCAGATAATTTAAGAAGTTGGCTATCTGAAGTCGAGAATCGTTTAGGGAGTTTGTCGCGCCGTTTGAGTGAAAGTGTTGGTCGCCAGCAGCTTGACTTGGGTTTGGCGGGCGATGCAAGTGCTCAGCAGTCGACAGCTGCAGAAGGTGCTCAGGAGCGTAAGACTGCTTGGATGGAAATAGACGATGTGTTTTATGAAGCACGCGGTACGGCTTGGGCGCTGGTGCATATACTAAAAGCAATAGAGCATGACTTTAAGGCAGTGCTGATCAATAAGAATGCTTTGGTAAGCTTGCAGCAGATAACACTGGAATTGGAAGCGACTCAAGAGGCTGTTTGGAGTCCGATGATTCTAAATGGTAGTGGCTTTGGGATGTTGGCTAATCATAGCTTGACAATGTCTTCGTATATCTCAAGAGCATCAGCGGCCATTATCGACTTGCGCAGTTTGCTTCAGCAGGGCTAACTTTCTAGCACTCGTGAAGTGCAGATAGTAAAAAGGCCGCTGATGCGGCCTTTGTTATATAGAGCTAAGCGCTACAACTTACTTATTGTAGTTCGCTACAGACTTCTCGATTGACTTACGAGCAGCATCTGCATTTTCCCAGCCTTTTACTTTTACCCACTTGCCTTTCTCAAGCTCTTTGTAACGCTCAAAGAAGTGCTGGATCTGTTCTTTCAGTAACACTGGAATATCTTCAATATCCTGAATATCTTTGTACTCAGGAGATAGCTTGTCGTGAGGTACCGCTACTAGCTTCTCATCACCACCCGCTTCATCGTCCATGTCTAGCATGCCGATTGGGCGACAACGAATTACTGAGCCAGGTATAACTGGATATGGTGTGATAACCAATACATCTAATGGATCACCATCGTCAGCCAAAGTGTGCGGGATAAAACCGTAGTTTGCTGGGTAGAACATTGGCGTGGACATGAAACGGTCAACTACAACAGCTCCCATGTCTTTGTCGATTTCATATTTTACCGGGCTGCTTTGAGCTGGGATTTCAATTACGACGTTAATGTCGTTAGGAATGTCTTTTCCTGCTGGAATGTTGTCAAAAATCATAGCTTTGTCCTGTCGTTAATAAGCGGTGTTACTGACCTGAATTTTTTCGCAGAGCGATAAAGTGCGCGATTATACGGCTTCGTGCATTTTTACGCCAGATTCAGAGCCAACAAACAGCAGATCTGCGTGTCTAAGTGCAAATAAACCGTTAGTGACTACGCCTGTAAGGTTGTTGATTTCGGCTTCGAGCTTCTTCGGTTCGAGAATCTTCATGTTGTGAACGTCTAGAATATGATTGCCGTTGTCTGTTACGAAGCCTTCTCTATAAACCGGGTCACCACCAAGTTTGACAATTTCCCGGCCTACCAGGCTGCGTGCCATAGGGATAACTTCAATTGGAAGTGGGAACTCACCTAACAAGCCAACTTGCTTGGAGGCATCTACAATGCAGATGAATTTTTTGGCAACAGCAGCAACGATTTTCTCTCGAGTAAGTGCACCGCCGCCGCCTTTGATGAGCTCTAGTCGCTCGTTGCTTTCATCTGCGCCATCGACATAAAACTCCATTTCATCTACTGAGCCCAGCGCGTAAACAGGAATGCCATGGCTTTTTAGTCTTTCCGCTGTTGCTTCGGAGCTGGCCACTGCGCCATCAAACTGATGTTTGATTTTAGCAAGGTGATCAATGAAGAAATTCGCTGTCGACCCGGTGCCGACGCCGATGATGCTATCGTTATCCAACTTCGGCTGGATATAGTCAATAGCAGCTTGGGCGACTGCGCTTTTTAATTGATCTTGGTTCATGCATGCTCCGCTAGGGTAAATATCTGATTATGGCGTATTGATCGTTATAAATGGCATTATAATGCCCGACAATAAGTGAGAAAAGGATTATGATTGTTTGTGCTCACTTCGATGCTTATTTTTCTCTAGCTATCAGGTATTGAGCAGGGTATTAAAATTATATTAAGTCTGCCTATACGCTGTTTGTCTATATGTCAGCCCTATAAGTGAAGAGTTCCAAGATGCCAATTAACCGTTATATCAAGAAAATACTTGATGCCAGAGTTTATGATGTTGCTATTGAATCGCCGGTGACACATGCGCCGCTATTGTCGGAGCGTTTTGATAATCAAATATACCTTAAAAGAGAAGACCTGCAGCCTGTATTCTCTTTTAAGCTTCGTGGAGCCTATAACCGTGCTCGTTTACTCACAGATGAAGAAAAAGCAGCTGGCGTGATTGCGGCTTCTGCCGGTAATCATGCGCAAGGGCTTGCTTTAGCTGCGCAGAAGCTTGGTATCGACGCGACTATCGTTATGCCAAAAACGACCCCTGAAATTAAGGTTAACTCGGTCAGGGCGAAGGGCGCAAAAGTTGAACTCGTTGGTGATGCCTTTGATGAAGCTTCCGCTTATGCCTTAGAAAAGGTAAAGAAAGAGGGCTTGGTTTATATTCCCCCATACGATGATGAAGATGTGATTGCCGGGCAAGGGACGGTCGCAATGGAGTTACTAATGCAGCATACCGCACCTATTCATGCGGTGTTTGTGCCGGTTGGTGGTGGCGGCTTAATTGCGGGAATGGCAGCCTATATTAAGTTTGTTCGCCCCGAAACAAAAGTGATTGGTGTTGAGCCTGAAGAGGCGGCATGTCTTAAGGTGGCGCTAGAGACTGGGCGTAGAGAAATTCTAGAAGAAGTAGGGATTTTTGCAGAAGGTGTCGCGGTTAAACAGATTGGTAAGCTGCCTTTTGAAATTGCCAAAAAGTATGTTGATGAGGTGATTACTGTTTCAACAGATGAGATTTGTGCCGGCATCAAAGATATCTTTGATGATACACGATCAATTGCTGAACCCGCAGGTGCGGTGGGCATCGCTGGCTTAAAAAAATATGCGGAACGTGAAGGCTTAAGTGGTGAGAATTTAGTGACCATCGTTAGTGGGGCGAATGTTAACTTTGACCGTTTACGCTATATCTCTGAACGAACTGAAATTGGTGAGCAGCGCGAGGCAATCATTGCTGTCACTCTCCCTGAAAAGCCTGGAAGCTATCAGAAGTTTATTCAAGCGCTGCAAACTCGTAATGTGACCGAGTTTAATTATCGCTATGCAGAAGGAAGTGACGCGCAGATCTTTGTTGGTGTGCAAGTGCTTCCGGGTGGCGAAGATCGGGCGCGTGTTATTGCAGAGTTAGAGTCCCAAGGCTATCCCGTGCTGGATATGACTGACAACGAGATTGCAAAGCTTCATATCAGGCATATGGTCGGTGGGCGTTCTGAAGGCGTTGGTGATGAGCAGGTTTATCGTTTCGAGTTTCCTGAAAGGCCAGGGGCGCTGATGTCATTCCTTAATTCACTTGGTACTCGTTGGAATATTTCCATGTTCCATTATCGTAACCATGGCGCTGCATACAGTCGTGTCCTGATGGGGGTGCAGCTGAAAGACTCTGATACGAAAGCCTTTCAGGGAATGCTAGATGAGATAGGTTTCCGATACTGGGTCGAGACGGATAATGAGGCGTATCAACTTTTCTTGAGGGCAGGTAAGTCAAAACGCTAGTAATTAGGTGCTAAAGCCATTAGAATCCGCTACTTAAAGCAGGGTTCTAATGGAAATTTTCTAAAGCTGTGCTATTTTTCTGATTATTAAAGTTTTATTTTGAGGAAAATATGAAGAAGAAACCCGATACAATGTTGGCTGTAATCGGTATATTTATGATCGGTTTGGTCATAAGTGGCTTTTCTTCTATTAGCATTGGTGCTGATGAAGAGCCGGTTCAGAACGCTAGTACTGAGCATGTATTTGATCGTTCAGCCAGCCGCTACTAAAACTCTCTATTCATAAAGAATTACTCGGCTTTTTTGCTCGTTTGATTCTGCATAGGCTTATTTTTTTGCATAGATACCTTGATCGGTGACGATCGCATCTAAGCTGACATCCCAGTCATTGACCGGAAGCGCGTCCATCTTCTGCAGCTCATGTGCTAATCCAATCAAGCGAGGCTTGCACTGAGGAAGCCGTCGCTTATAGTCAAAAGTGCGATCATAGAAGCCGCCTCCCATTCCCATTCTGTTTCCTTCGCTATCAAATGCTACCAGTGGCATTAACACTGTTGACAGTTGTTTAGCATTGAATTGTTTGCAGCGTTTAAAGTCAGGTTCCTCAATACCGAAACGGTTCTTGATATAAGGGCTTGATGCAGAGACTTGGCAAAAAATCATCTGTTGTGGTTTTAAGGGGTGGATGACGGGCAAGTATGCTGTCTTTCCCCATTTCTGTATTAGTGTGAGCAGTGATCGAGGGCAGATTTCACCGTCGTTGCCTAAGTACAAAGCAATATGTTTGCCCCTCAGTAGTAAACCAAAGCGTTTCAGATTTTTGAGTAAATGCGTTGAAGCTGTTCTTTGTTGAAGCTTGGTGAGCTGGCGGCGTTGTTGGCGGAGCTCTCTACGAAGCTGCTTTTTTTCTTGAATTAAGGTGGCGGGGGAGGTTTGAGAAAGACTCATTTTTGGGCTGTATCGTCAATAAGATAGAGCTGGATAGGTTTAAACAAAAGCAACGCTCTGTTGTGAGTGTTGATTTTGGTGCGCCCAAAATGCCGCTGCCAGATAGGGCCTTGAACCCGAAAGTTCAAGGGGGTGATCACTATATGCAAATTAGGCTTTCCCATCCAGATAAACCGGGGGACTTGCACACATCACATGATGTGATTACCAAGGTGTTATTATCGGCTCGAGGACTTATCTAGCAAGCCAGCATTCCAGAACGCCAAACCATCATATAAAAAAACTAGATAAAAATCAGGGCTTTTTACGAAAAAAAACAAATTG
>NZ_LWFZ01000689.1:0-1212 GCF_001635225.1 Oleiphilus sp. HI0086 | reverse complement strand
TTGCAAAAGTTTAGTTCTTTAGTTGCTCACCTACAGTCAAGTTATGGCAGCGAGAGAAGTCATTAAGTAAATACTCAGCTCCGTCAACGATAAACTTTCCTTGCACTGGCTCATTAGCACAAAAAGCCACCGTAAACTGGGTTTCTCCGATAGACGTCGCTGCTAAAGGTTGGACAAACTGTGGCGCTAATGAGTCAGCACTAATACTTTGAGTGGTAAAGCTTAGAACTTGCGTTTCAGAACTATTGTTTTGTGCGTCTCGTGTCGAAATATTTACGTCATAATCGGTGTTTGAATCCAGGTTATTAATAACAACGCTATGTTCTGTTAGAAAACGGTTATTTTTAAAAACCGCTCCACCAACCACTTGAACTGTACTTCTAGCCGGTTCATCGGTCTGCCATTCTATTACCACAGATTGGTTGCTAATATTTTTAACATAAGGCCCGGCAATAGTTTTCGGTATTATGCTATCAAGTAGAACTAGCTCCTGGTCGAGACTAAGCGCGTTGTTAAGGGCAAGATCAGATCTTACAAAGGTCGCAAAGCCACTTTCGATTGTTGGAGTATAGGTAAGGTCATACAAGCAGTCAGTGCTGTCTGGGTAAAAACCGGATTCAATACAGGTATCACTAGGGAACAGCAACATAACATAGTTGCCTTCAGCATCTGTACTAGCACTACCACTGGCATGATCCAAACTACGTGTCGATAACTGAAGTAGGGGGCCTTGCTCAGGACCGTGCCAGACCGTGCTGGTTTCGATTGATACATTGGGGATAGGGGCTTTATTAGTATCAAGTACCTTGCCAGACAGGACAAGAAAATCGAACTGTAAATCACGTATTGTATCTACATAAACTTCAAAATCTTCGGATGAGATAGCTACACTATTTGGCGCACCAGAAAGCGAAACATCCGATGCTATAAAAGAGGCTCGAAGCACATAACTACTAGGCGAAACATCCCATTCATAGGCGCCATCTGAACTAACTTTTTGGGTGTCTCCAATTTGAAGAAAAGTATCATCTTGCAATACTTCAAAGAGAGTTACGCTCGCACCATCAATTAAGTTTCCCTGATGATCTTTCACTACGCCACTAAGGCTTGCTGCATGCACCACAAGTGAAAAAAATGCTAGGAAAAAGCTTAGGACAAGCGTGAATCCTCTGCCTTTCATAAAACCCAATAGTTTTTTACACATGCAGCATC
>NZ_LWFZ01000688.1:0-9467 GCF_001635225.1 Oleiphilus sp. HI0086 | reverse complement strand
TCGGTGAGTTGGTTGCTCATAATTTGCTGCTGCCTGTGACTTGCTTTATTACAAATACTGATAATTAACCTAGTAATTGTAGGATGAATTGAGAAATAAGCTAACGATGAGCAGAATAAAAATGGGCCTAAATCGGCTTGCTTGATATACTGCCGCCCAATTCAAGCTAACTAAAATATCGAGAGGTGTACGATGACTGACCAGCCTAAAACGCTTTGCCTGAATAAAGGGGCTGACAAGAGACTAAAACAGGGTCACCTCTGGATATATAGCAATGAGATTGATACCAAGCAAAGTCCCTTAAAACAGTTTGCGCCAGGCGAACAAGCTATTGTGGTCAACCAGGCGGGTAAAGCGATTGGCCGGGCTTTTATTTCTCCTGCATCACTCATCGCTGGTCGAATGATTAGCCGGGACCCTGCACAGGCAATGGACCAGTCTTTGCTCAGGCACAGGTTAAAGATCGCTTTGTCCCTCAGAGAGCAAGCCTTTGATGGGAATTCTTATCGCTTGGTTTATGGTGATAGTGATATGTTGCCTGGCCTGGTGATTGACCGCTTTAAAGACGTATTTGTTGTTCAGATTTCGAGTGCTGGAATGGAGTCTTTAAAGGATGAAATCGTTTCGGCACTTGAGAAGGTTTGTCGACCGAAAACGATTTTGTTTAAAAATAATGGCAAGATGAGATCTGCCGAGAATCTCGAGTCCTATGTTTCGCTTGCTATGGGAGAGGAGCTTGAAGACGCCGAACTGGAAGAGAACGGTGTTCGTTTTCTTGCACCAGTTATGAAGGGGCAAAAAACAGGCTGGTTTTATGATCACCGCATGAATCGGGCGCGCTTAAAAGACTATGTTAAAGGTAAGCGCGTGCTGGACTTGTATAGCTATGTGGGCGGTTGGGGAGTTCAAGCCGCTGCATTTGGGGCTGAGTCGGTTACCTGTGTAGATAGCTCTTCAATGGCGCTTGATTACGTTGAGAAGAATGCGGCACTAAATGACTTGTCTGACAAGGTAAGTTGTATTGAGGGTGATGTCTTTGACGTGTGCAAGCAGTTGAAGCTTGAAGGTGAGAAATTTGATGTTGTTATCGCTGATCCACCAGCATTTATTCCTAAGCGTAAGGACCAGAAAGCGGGTGAGATTGCTTATCAACGTTTGAATCAGCTTGCGATGCGCCTGCTAGAAAAAGATGGTTTACTGGTTTCTGCGTCGTGTTCTATGCACCTTTCGCGAGAAGCCTTGATGAAAGCTATTGCGGTAAGTGGCCAGACTTTGGAAAAGCGCTTACAAGTAATTGAGCAGGGCGGCCAAGGTGCAGATCACCCAATACTGCCAGTAATTCCGGAAACAGAATACCTGAAATCAATTTTCGTCAGAGTTTTGCCAGCATCGTAGTTTGATTAAATGAAAGTGCGATGCAGGGCTTAGTTTTGTCTCGTGCTTTCTAGTGTTTCAATGACGCGATTTGCAAGGCTTATTCTTGCGGCGATACTACTCTTGGTATCGTGCATAGCTTGCTTGCCGATCAGCATTTGAATTTGCCGACAGGCTTCGAGTTCTACTTCAGCAATTTGACGAAGTGATGCTCTGAGTTCTTCTTCAGGAATGGTGGCAAGTGCTGCTGGATAGTAGCCATCGAGCCTGTTCCAAGAAACGCTAAAAGCTTCGATATCTTGTTTGAGCAGTTTGCTTAGGAGTTTGAGGTATTTTGCTCTACGCTTGGCGCTTTGGTTCTGACTTTTGCTAGTGTTCTCGATTGAAAAGTCTGCAACGATTCTCGGGTTTCCACTCTCGCCAAAAAGCATAAACTCTAAAGCATGAAAGCCTAAGGCAACATAGGCAGAATCTCCGAGTAAATGCTCCTGATTAAGGCTATCCTTGGTCAATTCGATTTCAGAGTGAATTAAACCGCTTAGCGGGTAGCCTTGGACCTTATCTAAATAGCCAGGAATCAAAGGGTACTGATCAATGCGGTTGTGGTTCGTATGAACGAGTTCAGGAGAGCTGAGAGTCACATCCAAAACCGGATGTATGATGTTCAGGCTTTTTAGCCATTGTCTAAGAAGTCTAGTCGAGATATATGTATCGTGAGCTAGACTCCACTGCTGATGAGCTTCCTGTAGAGATTCTTTCGATGGCTGAGTCGTTAGTTTGTCGATAGAACTTTGTAGCTTAGCGGCTGCGTTGCTGGTTTCAGTAAGTAATCGATTACTCTCTTTAACCATTTGGTCGATCAAAGAGGTGGAGAGTGTTGCGATTTGACGGTTGCCAATATCTGACGATTGCTTGTTTATTGCTGAGCTTGTTTTGCTGGATGTGATATCTGGCGTTGAGGGTTCACTGCAGCCGAATAGCGCTAAACAACAGAAAGTGGTGAATAAGCCCCTGATCATGTCTTTTTTCTTAGCTTCTGAGAGTTTGTATTGGCCAGCCATTTTGTTCACTATATTCTCTTAAGGTGTCATCCGGGTCGATAGAGACTGGCGTGCTGACCAGCTTTAATAAAGGCAGGTCATTATGTGAATCGCTATAGAAAAAAGAACCTTTGAGTGTATGGTGATTCGTCTCTAACCACTCGTTCAAACGCGTAATTTTCCCTTCTTTAAAGCTGGGTGTGCCGCTTACCTTGCCTGTATATCGACCGTCGACTTGCTCGGGAAGGGTCGCTATCAGTGTATCAATGCCAAAAGCCTGAGCAATAGGCTCAGTAACAAAGTGGTTTGTGGCGGTAATAATCAGGAGAGTATCTCCGGCAGCTCTGTGTTTTTCAACAAGCTTGATTGCCTTATCAAGCATAAGTGGTTTGATTTTCTCCAGAAAAAACTCTTCTCGCCATTTCAGCAGTTGCTCTGTCGGATGTGCGGCGAGTGGGCGAAGCGCGAATGACAGGTATTTGAGGATGTCGAGTTCACCATTTTGGTAATCCAAAAGAAATTGATCATTGGCCTCTTTGTAAACTTGAGCGTCGACAATAGACTTTTCGACGAGAAATTCGCCCCAGGCATGGTCGCTATCACCCGCGATTAATGTGTTGTCTAAGTCGAAAATTGCCAGTGCCACTTATGTACTCCCCCGAGAGTGTTTTATGCTAAATAACGACCAATCACAAAGGGTCGATTTCGATGAATAGAAAATCATATCAGATCATCTCTTTAAAAACTCATTAAGATCTTAAAAGTAGTCTAGAATTGATTGATATATCTAGCATAATTAATTATTTGCCCGCTCATGGGTTTGCTGTATCGGGCAAATTCTGAAAGAATGAAGGCAATGTAAATATCTATAGACGGGAAATTAGAGAGTGATAGATTCTGACGGTTTCAGATTAAATGTCGGAATTATTCTCGCAAACGAATTTAATGAGGTACTTTGGGCAAGGCGAATCGGACAAAATTCTTGGCAGTTTCCGCAAGGTGGAATCAAAGTTGATGAGACTCCTGATGAAGCACTTTACCGTGAATTGAATGAAGAAATAGGTTTGCAGCCTTCAGATGTACAGATTGTGGCCAAAACAAAGGGTTGGTTACGCTATCGATTACCCAAGAAAATGATTCGCCATAACTCCTTACCGTTATGCGTCGGACAGAAACAAAAGTGGTATATGTTACGCATGCTGAGTGCTGACTCAAGCATATCTGTAGATCGGAACGTGAGCCCCGAGTTCGATCGTTGGCAGTGGGTAAGTTATTGGTATCCGCTGGGTCAGGTTGTCTCATTTAAGCGAGAGGTATACCGAAGAGCAATGAAAGAGTTATCAACTGACTTATTTAAGAACTAAGCCACCTATTGGAAACGTGGGCATAATATAAAGGGTATTAAATGCTAAGCATACTTCGCAGTATTGTTCAGGAAGTGAATAGTGCCGCTAGTCTTGAGGAAGCACTGAATATTATTGTCAGTCGCGTTCAGGAGGCTATGAGTACGGAAGTATGTTCCATCTATCTTCTTGATCCGGCAGAAAATCGTTATGTCTTGCGTGCCTCTCGTGGCTTGCGGGAAGATGCGATCGGGAACGTGAGCTTGGGTTATTCAGAGGGTCTGGTTGGTTTGGTTGGTGTTAGGGAAGAGCCGATAAACCTCGAAGATGCCCAGCAGCATGAACGCTACCGCTATTTGCCTGAAACGGGAGAAGAGCGTTTTACAAGCTTTCTTGGTGTTCCAATCATTCATCATAAAAAGGTATTGGGTGTATTGGTTGTTCAGGAAGCCAGTAACCTGCGTAAGTTTGATGAAGGTGAAGAAGCTTTTCTAGTTACGGTTTCTGCACAGCTGGCGAGCGTTATAGCGCATTCAGAAGCAACTAAAGCAATTGAGTCAGTTTCTGAGAGTGGGAAAGTAGCGCAGGATATCGCCTTCAAGGGTATCGCTGGTGCACCAGGCGTTGCGATTGGTCGCAGTGTTGTTGTTTTTCCGCTTGCCGACCTGGATGCGGTGCCTGATAGAAGTGCTGAAAATATTGATGATGATATCATTTCATTTGAAAATGCGGTTGAGTCCGTCCGTAAAGATATTCAAAGCGTCGGTGAGCGTTTATCTACCCAGTTAAGGCCTGAAGAACAAGCTTTGTTTGATGTCTATCTTGGTATGTTGGATGACAATGCTCTGGCAGGAGAAGTGATCACCCAGATAAAAGCCGGGAAGTCTGCCCAAACCGCATTAAAAAATACCATTAGTGAATATGCACGTCATTTTGAAATGATGAATGATGCCTATCTCAGCGAAAGAGCTGTAGATATAAAAGATCTGGGTTGCCGTATACTTTCATACCTGCAAACAGCGGATAAAAAACAGCATGACTATCCCGATAATGCGATCCTGGTCAGTGAAGAATTAACCCCTACTATGTTGGGTGAAATTCCGAAAGAGAAGCTACTCGGTCTTGTTTCGATTAAAGGCTCAGGAAATTCTCACGTAGCAATCTTAGCCAGAGCGATGGGGATTCCCACTGTCATGGGTGTGGTGGATATGCCACTCACACAGCTGGACGATAAAGAGTTAATAGTCGATGGCTACAATGGTGATATTTTTGCCTGCCCTTCTGAAGAGCTGCGTGGCTACTATGAGCAGATCGTCGAAGAAGAGAAGGCGCTGGATCAAGGCTTAGAGAAGTTAAAGAGCCTACCCTGCGAAACTAAAGACGGGCATCGCATCTGTGCCTGGGTGAATACCGGTTTAATGACTGATGTTGTTCGTTCACTGAATCAAGGCGCTGAAGGTGTTGGTCTATATCGAACTGAAGTGCCATTCATGATCAATGAGCGTTTCCCAAGTGAGCAAGAGCAGATGGACTGCTATCGCGAGCAACTGGAAGCGTTTGCACCGAATTATGTCACCATGCGTACCTTGGATATTGGCGGAGACAAAGCTTTATCCTACTTTCCGATCACAGAAGAAAACCCCTTCCTGGGTTGGCGAGGAATTCGTGTAACTCTGGATCACCCAGAGATATTTTTGGTACAAATGAGGGCTATGCTGAAGGCGAGTGTGGGCCTCGATAATCTGCGTATTATGCTACCGATGATCTCAAATGTTAACGAGGTTGAGGAAGCGCTACATCTTATTTATCGTGAATATCATGAAATCTGTGCTGAAGGTTATGACATATCTATGCCTCAAATCGGTGTCATGATAGAAGTACCTGGTGCAGTGTATCAAGTGAAAGAGCTTGCTGAACGAGTTGACTTCTTGTCAGTTGGTTCAAATGACTTAACCCAATACCTATTGGCGGTGGACCGAAATAATCCGCGTGTTGCCTCGCTTTACCATTCTTTTCACCCAGCTGTACTTCAAGCGTTATATAAGATTGCTCAGGATACCGCTGATCTACCCGTGCAGTTGAGCATTTGTGGAGAGTTGGCCGGTGACCCGGCTGGTGCCGTCCTATTGCTGGCGATGGGGTATGATGCTTTGTCTATGAACGCCTCAAATTTGCTTAAGGTTAAATCTGTTATTCGTGATATCGATATGACTTGGGCGAAAGACTTGTTAGATAGTGTTTTAGCACTGGATTCGCCCTACATTATCCAGAGTACGCTTAATTTGGCTTTAAAAGAAGCGGGCTTTAGCCGTTACCTACGACCTAGCAAAATTGGTGAGGAAAACTAGTCTGCTGCTTCCTAGTGTGAATACTCTAGTAATTATATTTACGCTTACTATTTTTAGAATTGATTAAATTGGACGATAGAGGTTATTGAATGTCTGAGGCGCAGCCAACAGAAAACAAAAAACTAACGTTGGGGATTGCACTCGGTGGCGGTGGCCCATTAGGTGGCATATATGAGATAGGGGCACTGCGTGCGATTGACGAGGCGCTCGAAGGGCTCGATTTCAATGACTTAGATATCTATGTAGGTGTAAACTCAGGCTCTTTTGTCGCAGCGAATCTAGCGAACCAGATGACTCCTGCACAAATGTGCCGAATCTTTGTGCGTAATGAGGCTGATGTTCACCCTTTTCATCCTGAAGTCTTTTATAAGCCGGCTTTTTCAGAATATACGCGTAGAATAAAATCTATACCCAAGATATTGCTTAATGCTGGTCTAAGTGTATTAAGTCACCCAAATGACCAGTCAGTATTAGAGGCTTTGACAGCGCTGGCTCAAGCCATTCCTTCTGGTATTTTTGATAATAATGGCTTCCATAAATATTTGAGCCGTTCGTACTCGTCAATTGGTAGAACAAATGAGTTCGAGAAGCTCCGTAAGCAATTGATTGTTATTGCGGCAGACTTGGAGTCAGGCGAGACTGTTCGTTTTGGTACCGAAGGCTTAACTGATTTGCCTATCTCCAAGGCTATCCAGTGTAGTATGGCTGCGCCCGGTATATACAAACCTGTAGAGGTCGGTGGACGTTATTATGTCGATGGTACCTTAAACAAAGGGATGCATACCTCGGTTGCCTTTGAGTCAGGTGCAGATATTGTTTTTGCCATTAACCCTGTTGTGCCGATAGATGTCGGGCAGGCCGTTCAAGCTGATACGATGAAGCGCGAGGAGTTGACGCAGTCAGGGATGCCGAATGTTCTTTCCCAGGCCTATCGTACAATGGTTCACTCTCGCCTTACTTCAGGCCTCAAGAATATATCCCGTGATTTCCCCGGAAAAGATGTATTGTCATTTGAGCCACCAAGGCACGATGCAAATTTGTTTTTCTCAAGTGTCTTTAGTTTTAACTCACGAAAAATGATGTGCGAGAGTGCTTATCAATTAACTCGGGCTAATCTTAGAAACAGGATCGATGAGCTCGAAAAAGTACTGGCACCAGCGGGTGTACGAGTCCGAAAAGATATTCTATTTGATGAGCAGAGAACACTCAGTACAGGTCTGTATGGTGAGGCCTTGCCAACCTACCAGGGTAGCCAGGAAAGCAGGCCCAAGACAATCAAAGTAAAGGGCGGTTCGTCTGGTGGTGACAGCTATTTTGAAAGAGTCTCTCAGAAAGTAGTATCTATGTTTTAAGATTAATTGGGGTCAGAGTAGAATGGCACTTACTTAAGCTAGGACGCGCTCCGACGCTTGTCATTCCCGCTATGCCCCATCGTCATTGCCGCGCAGGCGGCAATCTATTGTTTTGAATCCTACACGACTAAACAAAAAAGAAGACTTCTCGTCGCTGCATGATTTAATGCGTTTAGTTTTACTTTTAATGTGTCGCATAACTCGTAAAAACAATGGATTCCCTTATTCAAGGGAATGACGTCTTTGTTTGCCTTAAGTAAGTGCCATTGGGGTCAGAGTAAAAGCGAAGGTTTTTCCTCTGACCCTGATGATTTAATGATTACAAAATATATTGGCTTAAATCTTCATCTTCAGACAACTCATCGAGTTGCTCTTTAACGTAGTCAGCTGTCACTTCAAAGTCATCTCGTTGGCTGTCGCCAGCCTCAAATGATATATGCTCCAGAAGTCTCTCAAGCACTGTGTGCAGGCGACGAGCCCCGATATTTTCAGTCTTCTCATTAACCTTCCAGGCAATGTGTGCAATCGTTTCGAGTGCGTCCTCACTGAAGCTGAGTTTTAAGCCTTCGGTAGCCATAAGTGCAATATATTGGTCAATCAGTGAAGCATTTGGTTCGGTTAGAATCTTTTGGAAGTCTTCTGGTGACAGCGCTTTAAGCTCAACACGAATTGGTAGGCGCCCTTGAAGCTCAGGAATAAGGTCTGAAGGCTTCGATAGGTGGAAGGCGCCTGAAGCAATAAACAGAATGTGGTCTGTTTTGATTGGCCCAAGTTTAGTGGTTACTGTACTTCCTTCAATTAGTGGAAGTAAATCGCGCTGTACACCTTCGCGTGATACGTCGGCGGAGGAGCCTTCAGAGCGCTTGGCAACTTTATCGATCTCATCGATAAAGACAATACCGTTCTGCTCAACTGCCTGGATAGCTTTAGATTTAATGTCTTCTTCATTTACCAGCTTGCCAGCTTCTTCTTCTTTGACTTGCTTAAGCGCGTCTTTAACCGTTAGTTTTCGGGTTTTCTTTTTGTCACCGGACATGCTGGAAAAGATATTCTGAAGCTGGTTGCTCATTTCTTCCATGCCTGGAGGCGCCATAATCTCAACGCCTACAGGTGTGGCGCTGACTTCAATATCGATTTCTTTATCGTCTAAATCGCCTTCTCGGAGCTTCTTGCGGAAGATTTGTCGCGTCGAAGAATTATCGCTTTGAGCTGAGTCGGCACCCGTTCGTGCTGGAGGAAGCAGGGCATCTAAAATACGCTCTTCAGCAGCGTCAGCAGCTTTAGTGTCGACAAGCTTCATTTCTTTTTGCCGCAACATATTAAGGGCCGAGTCAGCAACATCGCGAACAATAGACTCTACATCTCTACCCACGTAGCCTACTTCAGTAAATTTCGTTGCTTCAACCTTCAGGAAGGGAGCATCAGCAAGTTTAGCCAAGCGTCGGGCGATTTCAGTTTTACCCACACCGGTTGGGCCAATCATTAAAATGTTTTTGGGGGAAATTTCTTCTCTTAAGGCCGGGTCAAGTTGCATGCGGCGCCAGCGGTTTCGAAGTGCGATAGCAACTGCACGCTTGGCTTCATCTTGGCCGATGATATGTTGGTTGAGCTCGTGTACGATTTCGCGAGGAGTCATGTTTGCCATGGAATTTAGTACCGTATCATGTAAAGGGTGATGTTGATTCGGGCTTTCGTTAAGTTGTGTCGTGCCTGATTAGTGGCTATTTGGCTTCACCAAGGTGCTCGATGGTAAAGGCATCATTAGTGAATACGCAGATGTTGGCAGCGATCGTTAGACCTTTTTCAACAATCTCTTGTGCTGATAGCTCGGTGTTTTCAAGTAGAGCTCTTGCGCTAGCTTGAGCGAAAGGGCCGCCAGAGCCAATTGCAATCAGGCTATCTTCAGGCTCTATTACATCGCCATTACCGGTGATGATAAGAGAGTTGTTTTCGTCTGCCACGGCAAGCAATGCTTCAAGCTTTCTGAGTGCGCGATCTGTGCGCCAGTCT
>NZ_LWFZ01000687.1:0-11559 GCF_001635225.1 Oleiphilus sp. HI0086 | reverse complement strand
AGGAAGAGCAAGTTCGCTTCAACACTTCCTTGATAAAATACCCGCGTACATTAAAAGAAAGAGTAAAGTTGTCACGCTTTGTTATATCGCGCTTTTCGGCTTGTTTGTAATTGGTACGCTTCAAGTAAAAATTGACTCAAATTTAGTCGAATTGGCAAAAGAAGATGCACCGATTCGGGTTACTTACGATTTGGTCGACAAGGAGATGATGGGGGCACAGAATCTCGAGTTTATTGTTGACATGAAATCGTCTGATGCGCTTAAAGAACCGGCAGTACTTAAGGTGATTGATGCCTTCCAGGCTCACTTGGTCGAAACCTACCCTGACAGCGTTGTTAAAACCTTTTCTTTGGCTGATTTCGTAAAAGATACAAATAAGGTAATGCATGAAGGGGACCCCACTTATGATCGCGTGCCGGAAGACCCAGTTCTAGCGGCGCAGCTTCTTTACCTCTTTGATAATGCCAACAGCCGAGACCGAAGAAATGTTGTAAGCGATGACTACTCCAAGACTCATATTTCAGCTCAATTGCGGAACAAGGGCTCGTTCGAATACACCCATTTCTTTGAGCAGGTTCAACTTGACCTAGATCGTTATTTTGAACCTTTAAAGGCTCAGTATCCAGATCTTGAAGTAAGTGTTACAGGTCAGTTAGCCTTAATGATGGAGTTAATCGATCACATCAGCTGGGCACAAATCAAGAGTTTCGCTTTTGCACTGGTTATTATCACGATCTTGTTAATATTCTCTTTAGGTTCTGTGCAAGCAGGGTTGATTTCAATGATTCCTAATCTCCTGCCAGCATTCTTTACCTTCGGTCTGATGGGCTTGCTAGATATACCTTTAGATACGGACACGTTGATTATTGCTCCCTTAATTATTGGTATTGCCGTGGATGACACTATTCACTTTGTTGCACATTATCGAGATGCGTGGTTTGAACTTGGTGATGTTGACGCGGCTCTTAAAAGCACCATCTCAGAAGTTGGCCAGGCGGTAACATTTACTACCCTAGTCTTAGGGATTGGCTTTTCAATGCTTGCCTTCTCAGACTATATGGGACTGGCAAAAACCGGTATTTTTGGTTCATTATCAATCGTAGTTGCTTTGTCTTCAGACTTACTATTACTGCCTGCCTTGATAAGCTGGCTAAAACCAGATTTAGGGCGGAAAAAACATATGGCAGCGCTTGTTCGTCAAGAGGAGGTCGGCGCATGAAAACGATAAGCTTTAAGGTCTCGGCCTTGGTGATGCTAATTGCATTTAGCACACTGTCTCAAGCTGCTAATGATGCGAAAAGTATTATGGAAAAAGTGGATGTAGTTCAGCGAGAAACGGCTGATATGAACTTAAGTCTATCGACACTTTCTTCTTGTCCTTTTCAAATCAAGAGCAAGAAAGTGTCGTGCACCGAGTCAAAACGAATCAAACGATTTGAATCCTACAGCATTCAGGCTGGCGTTAATAAAAAAGACAGCAAAGCTATCTCTATCATTCTAGAACCCGCCCGCGAAAAAGGTGTGGGCATGCTGACATATAGCTACGAAGATGATTCAAGAGATACCGAGTCTTGGTTATACCTGTCTGCCTTGGGGAAGGTGAAACGAATGGTGAGTGGCTCATCTGATGATCAAGAACCAGTCGCTTTCTTTGGTTCTGAGTTTACAACAGAAGATATGGAAAGTGGCAAAACTGATGAATATGACTACAAGATTTTGCAAGAAGGAAAGTACGGTCAAACTCAAGTTTGGGTTATAGAAGCGAAACCAAAGCCTGTGCGTCTAAGAAAGACTAACTATAGCAAGCTACTTCTATGGATTGATAAAGAAAAATTTGTAGCGCTTAAAGTGCAAGGTTACGACAAGCATGGCAAGCTTTACAAACGCACTCTGATGAAAAAATACGAGAAGCTGTCCGGGAAGTGGCTAGCGCGTGAAATTACGGTCTTTAATCTGCAATCTAAGCGCTTATCAACCATCGTAAATGAACAAGTTGTTCTTGGCGTTGCGCTAGATGAAGCGTTTTTGACCCAGCGTAGCCTCAACGATTTTGCCTTCCGTGAACAGCATTTGTCGAAACTGAGAAAGCACTTTAAGTGATAGTTACACTAATGCTTAGATTCCTACTAGTCACTTATTTGCTCTCATATTGTGGCCTTGCTATATGTGAAGACTTACTAGAGCAGGATGAGGTCTACGATGATACTAGCTTACTTGCTGAAGAATCACTGTTACTTAGCGATGAATTCGAACTAGGCGAAGACTCTCACGAAAGGCCAGGTTCGTCTTCAGCTATGCTCATAGATATATTTAGCGCGTCTGTCACGCGTGAATTGGCATACGGTCGGCATGTTGAACAGTCAAATATTGGTATGAGGCTTGAGCTGGATACACCCCTTTGGTCGGGTGCGTATGCACGTATAGATTATGAGGTAACACACTTTTTCTCTCCAGAGAATCTATCTCGTGACTATGGAGAGTCCTATACGAATAGAGAGTTAAATGAAGCCTGGTTGCAGGTAAGTTTTTCGGATTGCGTTGCAAAGCTTGGACGTCAAACCTTGTTCTGGGGGCGAGTAGAGGGTGCTAATGCGCTTGATGTCATATCACCAGTTGACTTCACTAAACCCTTATTGACTGATTTTAGTGATATCAGACTCTCGTCAGAGATGGCTCTTTTTCGCTGCTATCAAAACGATCTTACAGCTGAGCTGTTCTATCAAGAAGATGCTCTGTTGAATCGTTTCTCTCATTTCGAAAGCGAATTAGAACGTATTGCCAGATCAGGGATGGGCGACGAATGGGGAGGGCGTTTAAGTTTGGCTAAGCAGGCTTTTGATCTCTCGTTAAGCTATGCCCGCCTGTATGCTAATCATTTCTCCATACTAATCGATAAGAATACTTTTCAAAGCACACCTTATAGTCAGCGTTACGNACTCTATGGGCTTTCGCTGGGTATCAATCAGGGAAGCATTATGTACGAGCTTGATTTGGCCTATAAAACAAATCAACTCTCTTCAGTATATGCGCTGAGTGGTCGGCCTGAAAACTTAGAAAACAGGCTTGAAATTGCGCTAGGTTTTGAATATCTAAGTGCCGCTAATCATCAAGTGAATGCTGGTGTATGGCGTTTTAAAAGTCTAGAGCAAGATACGAATCGTACCATCTATAACGAGATCTGGAATGTTTCATGGAGCAAGGAGTACTTTAATGATGTGCTCGGCTTGAGTGTGCTTGGGGCTTGGTCTACTGTCTCTGAGCTATTTGTGTTGAATCTGGCATCTGAGTATGACTTTAATGACTATGTTCAGTTATCTCTTGCGCTTAGCTATGCCAGCAAAAGCGGCTCAAATGACCCAGTTTATCCTGATTCAAAACTTAGCAGCACCTTTAAAATAGAAGCCCAATTCTAGCGATTTCTAATTGCTTAGCGAGCTCCCACTTATCTCGCATTGTTAGTAATTTCCTCTTAGTTTTTATTAATGCACCGCAGTTTTATGCGCATGTAACATTTCTAACCTAAACTTAAGGCTAGATGCGATTATAAAATAAAAATATTTGGATAATATGATGGAAGCCAGATCTGTAAAAACGATTGAAGATGCGAAGCATATTGTAAATCTTCGTGGAATAAAGCATGTCAAAGTTGGTCTTTTCGATATAGACGGCGTGATGCGCGGTAAATATATGAGCAAAGATAAGTTCTTTGCTGGGCTCGACAAGGGTTTTGGTTTTTGCGATGTTGTTTTGGGCTGGGACTCGAAAGATCAGTTATACGACAATGTCAGTTACACTGGCTGGCATACAGCCTACCCAGATGCCTCTGTACGAATTATTCCCGAAAGCTGTAGGGAGATTCCTTTTGAGCAAGGTACTTTACTTTTTATTTGTGAATTCGTAGGTGCCGCGGCAGTGCTCTGTCCGCGCAATCTTTTGAATAGGATATTACAAAAAGCAGACTCAATGGGCTTTTCTGCCAATGCAGCGCTAGAGTATGAATTCTTTCTATTTAACGAAACCCCAAAAAGCGTAAGAGAAAAAGGCTTTCGAAACCTTGAGCCTTTTACGCCGGATAACTTTGGTTACTCTGTTTTAAGGGGAAGCGTTCATCACGACTTATATGCACAAATCCTTGGGCTTGCGGAGGAAATGGATTTTCCGATTGAAGGTCTACATACAGAAACCGGGCCAGGTGTTCTTGAGGCTGCGATAGCTGTTGATACCGCACAAAATGCCGCCGATAAAGCGTCGCTATTTAAAACTTTCATTAAAGTATTGGCCCAAAAAAATGAATTGATGGCCACCTTTATGGCTAAGTGGTCGGCCGACTACCCAGGCCAAAGCGGCCATATTCATATTTCCTTAAACGATGCGAAGACAAATGAGTCAGTCTTTTTTGATCAAAGTAAAGATTATTCGATGAGTGATACTCAAAGGCATTTCGTTGCGGGTCAGCAGTTATTGATGCCAAAGTTCTTGTCATTGATTGCGCCAACGGTTAATAGTTATACGCGACTAATTCCAGGCTTTTGGGCGCCAACCGATGCTACATGGGGCGTTGAGAATCGTACTTGCTCGCTGCGCGTTATACCTGGTTCAGCGAAGTCGCAGAGAGTCGAGTATCGTTTAGGCTCGGCAGATGGTAACCCGTATCTAACCTTGGCAGCGGCGCTTGCTTCAGGTTTGTATGGTATCGAGCACAAACTTGAACCGACACCAATGGTTGTTGGTGATGCGTATTCACAAACGCATCCCAGCGCATTAAAACTTCCTGCAACACTTTGGGAGGCGGCGCAAGCTCTAAAGGAGTCTAAAGAGGCGAGAGGCCTATTTGGCGATGCCTTTGTAGAGCATTTTGCATCGAGCCGAGAATGGGAAGAGCGAGAGTTTCGCAAGCACATTAGTGACTGGGAAATGGACCGGTATTTCGAGATTATTTAACTAGAAGACATATTATGGCTAGAAAACTGAAAACCTATTCGCCAATTGATGGCTCTCTATATGTTCAAAGAGAGTTGGTTGGCGAAGAGCAGATGCTTGAAGCGGTGCTGCTTGCAGATAAAGCGCAAGATGACTGGGCTTTGGTACCCTTGGAAAAAAAGAAGCACATTTGTTCGTTAGCTGTAGAGTGCTTTGAAGAAAAAAAAGAGCTTATAGCTGAAGAGCTATGTTGGCAAATGGGACGACCGATACGATATGCAGAAGGCGAAGTTTCCAGTTTTGCAGCACGCGCCCGTCATATGATCTCAATATCTGATCGATGCCTTGCGTCAAACGAGGTTGACGATAAGCCTGGGTTTAAGCGCTTCATTAAAAAGTGTCCGGTTGGAACGGTAGCAGTTCTAGCACCATGGAATTACCCTCTACACACACCGATCAACTCTATTATTCCAGCTTTATTAGCTGGTAACTCGGTGATCCTAAAGCATTCAGCCCAAACACCTTTGTGCGGTGAACGTATTGTAGAGGCTTTTGCCGACGCGGGTCTTCCTCAGGGCGTATTACAATGCCTTCATATGAGTCATGACACAGCCAAGACTATGCTGGAGCAACCTTCCATAAAGGCTGTGACCTTTACTGGTTCTGTCGAGGCCGGTAAAGATATTGAAAAAGCATGTGCAGGTAGGTTTATTAACCTAACGCTTGAGTTAGGGGGCAAGGATCCGGCCTATATTCGTAGTGATGCTGACCTTGAATATGCTGTTGAATCAACTGTAGATGGTGCTTTCTTTAATTCCGGTCAGTCGTGTTGTGGGCTCGAACGGATTTATGTTCATCAGTCAATTTATAGTGCGTATGTCGAGCGCTTTGTAGAGCTTACTCGGGAGTATGTCCTGGGTTGCTCAAATGATCAGGCAACGACGCTTGGTCCGGTAGTCAATGCTTCGGCGGCAGCAAGAATACGCAAACAGATTCAAGGCGCAATTGATTCAGGTGCCAAAGCCAATATCGATGTCACAAATTTCCCTCTTGATCAGAATGGTACGGCCTATCTAGCACCTCAAGTGCTGACGAATGTTGATCACTCGATGTCAGTAATGCGTGATGAGACCTTTGGTCCAGTTGTGGGGATAATGGCTGTTAGCTCCGATGAAGAAGCAGTAAAGCTTATGAACGACAGTGACCTGGGATTGAGTGCAGCTATTTATAGCAATGACCTAGAGGCTGCGACTGCGCTAGGCGAAAAGATTGAGACGGGTACTTTTTTTGTTAATCGCTGTGATTTTCTAGATCCCGAATTGGTGTGGACAGGGGTGAAAAATACCGGGCGTGGTTACTCTTTGTCTGTGCACGGCTTTGATAATTACATCCAACTAAAGTCTTACCATATAAAATCTATTTGAGAGTAATTGACTATGCATATATTGGAGGGGAACTGGAACTACCCGAATCAGATTATTTCGGGCGCCGGTCGTTTGGCTGAGCTCGCTACTCAGTGCCAGGAAAAGGGATTTGAACATCCTTTAATCGTGACGGATCCCGGTCTTTCGAGCTTACCTATTTGTGATGAACTCAAGCAGACACTTGAGCGCGCAAACATTAAGTTTGATGTTTATGATCAGGTATCAGCCAACCCGAATCAAGAAGATGTGTGCCGCGGTGTTGAGCAGTTTAAACGCTCAAAGCATGACTCAGTAATCGCTTTTGGTGGTGGCTCAGCACTTGATGCAGCAAAAGCAATTGCTTTAATGGTTGGGCAAGAGCTACCTATTTGGGAGTTTGAGGATGTTGGCGATAACTGGTGCAAGGTAAAGGAGGAGGGTGTTGCACCTGTTATTGCAATTCCTACAACAGCTGGAACAGGTTCAGAGGTTGGTCGTGCTTCTGTCATTACTGATTCAGAAAAACACCTAAAGAAGATTATATTCCACCCAAAGATGCTACCAGTGCTAGTGATATTGGACCCCAACGTAACGACAGGTTTGCCAGCTAAAATTACCGCTGCAACGGGCTTGGATGCCTTATCACATTGCCTTGAAGCTTTTTGCTCACCTTCTTACCACCCGATGGCTGAGGGTATTGCGCTTGAAGGTATGCGCCTGATTAAAGAAAATCTCCAGCTTGCATACGAAAATGGCGATAACCTAGAAGCGCGGATGCATATGCTGGTTGCTTCAAGTATGGGGGCTGCAGCGTTCCAGAAAGGTTTGGGAGCGATGCATGCTATCGCACATTCTATAGGTGCAACATATGGTGCGCATCATGGTCTTCTAAATGCTATTTTGATGCCTTATGTCCTCGAAGAGAATTATAGTGAAATCAAAACAAAGCTCGGGCGCGCCGCGAGATATCTTGACCTAGACGGAGGTTCCGCAGACTCGTTTATTTCTTGGGTCCACCAACTTCGAGCAGACCTTGGTATACCACGTACCTTAGATGAAATCGGTATCAACTTAGGCGATGTACAAAAATTAGCTGCCATGTCTGTTGAAGATCCTTCAGCTGGTGGCAACCCTATCCAGCTGTCGTCAGCTGATTATGCGCGCTTGATCGGAAATGCCATTCAAGGCGTAAATGAAACGCCTGGGGAAGGGGCGTAGGCTGCATAATGGATAACTATAAAGTCGCCATTTTGCAGTGTGATGACGTGCTAGATAAGTTCCGGACCGACTTCGGAAACTATCCGGGTATGGTTGAAGATTGCTTTACGCAGGTCTCGCATAGCTTAGAGTTTTTTACTTATGATGTGCGTAAAGGTGAATATCCTAAACAGATACAGGATTTTCGTTTTTATGTGATCACTGGGAGCAAAGCCAGTGTCTACGATAATGAGTTCTGGATAAGTAAATTAGTAGAGTTTGTGCAATGTCTGGATCGAGTATCGATACCTGTGTTTGGAATCTGCTTTGGTCATCAGATCATGGCTTTAGCAAAGAATTGTTCGGTTGAGAAATCTTCTAAAGGTTGGGGTGTAGGTGTTTCAAGTAATGAATTAACCAAGTGCGCCTATGACTTAGGCTTTGAGGGAAATGCCCTTAATATGATTGTTAGCCATCAAGATCAAGTCCAGAATATACCGCAAGAATCCAAGCTTCTAGCGACAAGTGATTTTTGTCCATACTTTGCCGTTCAATGGAGTGATTCCTTGATTAGTATCCAAGGGCACCCGGAATGGACTTGTGAATACTCTGAAGCCTTAATGAATGATCGTCGCGACCGAATCCCTGCTAATACAATTGAGGCTGGTCTAGAGTCCTTAGCGAAACCTCTGGATAACAGGGGTTTCCTAAGTGTAATTTCGAAATTTTTACTTCAGAAAGCGTGATGTTGGTTTTGGTGGCTGTTAATGTGCGTGACTTATCGGCAAGGTAGTTAGGGTGTCATTTAGCTCGCTTGAAACTGCCTGGTTTCTACCATTCAATTTTGCACTATATAGTGCCTTGTCTGCTCGCTCTTTCAGGCTATCAAGGGTTTCACTTTGAATGAAGGTCGAGGTACCAGCACTAATGGTTACAGGGATAATTTTGCCCTTATATAGGTAGGTGTGTTGCTCTACGCTCTGCCTGATTCGATCAGCAATTTTTAAAGCTTGATTGGCATCTGTATCATCTAGAATTAATACGAACTCTTCGCCACCGTAGCGAAAACACAAATCACTTCCACGCGCGCACTTTTTGATTGTCGCTGCAAGGTCGCGAAGGACGCTATCACCGGCTAGGTGTCCGTATGTATCGTTGACGTGTTTAAAATGATCAATATCAAGCATGAGAACGGAAAGAGGGGTGTTGTGACGTGTCGCTAGCTCTGCCTCTCTGTGTAAGCTGGCATCAAGTGCGCGTTTATTGCCGCAACCCGTTAACTCATCTCTAAGCGCTGATTGAAGTGCTGCTTGATATAGTTTTGCATTTCGTAAAGGAAATACCAAGGTGCTAGCCAGGCGCTCGATAATGGAAAGTTCTTCTTCAAGAAAGCGCTTCTTTCTAGAAAAGGTAATTGCGCCTAATTCTGTTTCGTCCATGGTGAGGTTGTACTGGCAAGAATGTACACCAGATTTATCACCAATTGTGATAGGGCTCTGATTGGAAGCTTCATGTTTCATTTGATCAAATGACACCAAAGTCTGGACTTCACTCGCAAACATATGAATGATGTCACTACAATCTAGCGTGGTTTGGAGGCGGCGAGTTAAGCGAGAAATAATATCGTTATTGTCGCTAATTGATTTATTTAGATCGCGATAGGTAGATACTATCTTAGCCTTATTAAAATCAATTGTTGTATCGTTTCGTTCGTTACCGCTCATCGTATGGCTCCACAATAATGTTCCAGTATTGTTAATTAATACAAATTGTGGGCCAAGCCAGAAAAACAGCTTATAAACAATGCTTTAGATGTGATTGAACAAACTATTGACGCGATTTGTTGCGTTGCGGCTTGCCGGTTCGTCAAAAAAATGTCTCAATATTCGGCCTCTAAAGGCCGTCACGGCAGTGCGTCGCCACTTGCTTCGTCGATATTCTCAACATATTGATAGAAATAGCGCCTTGAACCGTAGATAATAGCGAAAATTTTTGAAAACCCATTTATTAGTTTTGGAGCACTTTCTGAGCAATGCGCTTAAAGTCCATTAAGTTAGCCGGATTTAAATCTTTCGTAGATGCGACGACGGTTCCTTTTTCTACCAATATGACCGCTATCGTTGGGCCTAACGGGTGTGGTAAATCAAACATTATCGACGCTGTTCGTTGGGTGATGGGTGAAAGTTCGGCAAAGAACCTTCGTGGCGAGTCGATGACTGATGTTATCTTTAATGGCTCTACCGGTAGACAGCCCGTCGGACAAGCATCGATCGAGTTGTTGTTCGAAAATCAGGAAGGCAAGCTGAGTGGTGAGTATGCTTCATTCACTGAGATATCAATAAAGCGGAAGGTCACAAGAGAAGGTAGCTCTCAATACTACTTAAATGGCACTAAGTGCCGAAGAAGAGATGTTACTGATATTTTCCTCGGTACGGGAATGGGGCCTCGATCTTACGCAATTATTGAGCAGGGGATGATATCCCGCTTAATCGAGTCCAAGCCTGAAGAGCTTCGCGTATATCTCGAGGAAGCAGCAGGAATATCCAAATATAAAGAGCGTCGCAGAGAGACAGAAAACCGTATGCGTCGAACTCAGGACAATCTTGATCGCTTGGCCGATATTCGTGAAGAACTTGGTAAGCAGCTTCAGCACCTTAAACGGCAAGCAAATGCAGCTGAACGTTATACTGAATTCAAGAAAGAAGAACGTCTACTCTCTGCAAAACTTCATTTTGTATATTGGGATCTTCTCGATCAGGACCTATCGGGCAAGTCCGATCTGTCTGTTAAATATGAAAAAGAAATAGAAGATGCCGTTATTGCTAAGAATAGCAATGAAAACAAAGTGGATGTGCTGCGTACTGAACTTGAAGACAAGCAAGAGGTATTCAATAAGTTTCAGGCAAAATTTTATCAGTCTGGCGGTGAGATTGCTGCGCTAGAGCAAAAACTTAAGTTTATTAAGAGCCGCCAGCTCGAGCAGGAGCAACAGGTTAGTCGGCTTAAAGAGGAAATTGCTGAAATTGACGAGGTATTGTCCGCTGACCATGAAACACATGAGCTTGTGCTAGCGGATCTAGAAGAAATTGAAGCGGTATTTATTGAGCTTCAGGAGCAGCTTGAGCAATCCTCTTTCGAGCTGGAAATGCGCGAATCTGACATGGAATCCTGGCAACTTCGGTGGGATCAATTTAACCAGGACTCTGCAAATGCTCAAAAAAGCGCAGAGCTTGAGCAAGCTAAGATCCAGCAAACAGAAGAACGAATTCAAGAGCTCGAAATACGGCATGAACGCCTATCTCACTCCTCTATTGATGTGCAGCGAAGTATTGAAGAGCTAGATCATGGTCAATGGGAAGAGGAGCAGTTGATAGTAGATGAAAAACTATTAAGCTCTCAGCAGGAAGTTGATGACATATTGCCTAAAATTGAGCAACAACAAGACAAGATTGAATCACTAAGCGATCAGAAGTCTATCTTGCATGCAAAGATATCGGAGCAGAAAGCTGTCCTCGCTTCGCTTGTAACACTTCAAGAATCTGTCTTGGGTGATGATTCTAGCGTTTCTGCGCAAAAGCGGCAGATGGGTATTGATCAGCTGCCATTGCTGATGAATGAGCTTAAGGTCACTTCAGGTTGGGAAATTGCTGTTCAGCAAGCGCTTCATGATTGGATGAACTCTTTGGTTTCCGACGGCGTAGCAACGGATCTTATTCTGAATTGCGAAACATCAACTCTGGAAGGTTCTGTTACCTTATTAGATAAGGATAAAAATGGATCAAACTCTAATGTTGTAGCAAAATCTGGATCACTTGCTCAATATGTTGAAGGTGCACCGTCTCAAGTAATTTTAATACTAAACGATATCAAAGTTGCTGATTCAAAAGAGCAAGCACAGCTTGCTATTGCTACACTGGCGGAGCACGAGTCTGTTATATGTACTGATGGCCTTTGGTTTGGTCAAACATGGGCAAGAGTATACAGGCCCGGTGATACCGAGGCAGGCGTTCTTGAGCGTGCAAATGTTATCGCAAAAATA
>NZ_LWFZ01000686.1:0-9494 GCF_001635225.1 Oleiphilus sp. HI0086 | reverse complement strand
GCTAAAGAAATTTTTACTGTTTGTATTGCTGATCGCCCTATCGCTCACGGCAATTGTTCAGCTTGGTAGTGGTGCCAAAATAGCGGCTAAAGCCTGGTTAAGTCAGTATTTGATCGAACAGGCTTGGTCGCGAACTTTGCTAGGCGAAGAGCGAGTTCGCCCCTGGCCCTGGGCTGACACCTGGCCGGTTGCAGAGCTAAGTGTGCCCAGCCTTGGTGTTCAACAAGTCGTACTTCATGGTGATAGCGGGCGAGTATTAGCGTTTGGGCCGGGTATGAATGATTATGTCGATGGTGGCCTGGGTTTAGATTTTAGTATTTTGAGTGGCCATCGAGACACCCATTTCAGGTTTTTAAAAGATCTGAAGTTAAATGATGTGTTTGTGATTACAACTGCAGATGGCAAGCGCAGTGACTATCAAATTATTAATACGGAGGTGGTTAACCAGAATTGGTTACTCCCGGAATTGGAGCCATCGGTTGAGAATTTGATGATACTCGCGACTTGCTACCCGTTTGATACCTTAACAGCCGGGGCTGAAGAGCGGTTTTTAGTTTTTGCGATACCGCTTAAGAATAGGCCCGTTAGCTAGTGCCTCAAACGAATGGGAGCTTACTCCTTATCTTTGGATGTACACTCCGCCAAGCTGGCATCCATCTTACAGCGGATCTTTCTAAACAAGGTGAGGGCTTTGCGGTTATAAACGCCTTCTTCTCGTAGCGCAATGCGGCTTTTTCTAAAGAACTCGTTCCATTTGTCTTTGGTTTCTTGGGAAATATTGATCCAGTACTTTTTAGGAATGGTTTGCTCGCTTTCTACAATTTTTTTAATTTGAGCCGGGTACTTATTTGTCATCAGGTCACGAGATTTCTGACCAAAGCCCTCAGGTACTTTTTTCCAGCGAAGGATCAGTTGCATGGTTATTTGTAGCTTTGGCCAATTAATGATGCCTCCATTCGGCGCGAGGCCTTTGTACATCTCCATTGGTTCATATGCCAGGGCAGGTGCTCCGGTGACATCGACGGCGCGGTTGTTAAATTTTTGCAGGGCATTACGAATGCCAGATGCGACGGGTGTCATACCTATTCGAGTTGCGATATGTGCGGTCTCCGGGGCGTTATCGAGCACGGTAATACGCTTTCCTGACAGGTCTTTCGGGGCATGAATGTTCTTATCATTTACAAATAAGAATACAGCGCCAATGGGCGCAATACCGACGATTTCGTAATCCCCTTTGCGCATAATCTTTGCACCTCTCGGGCTGCTTATCGATTTAATAGCCATGCCTAGATGTTCATAGGTTGGCAGCGCGCCTAAAGCGTTTAGAGAGCCGGTAAAATCATTGTATTCACGTGCCCGAATGCCTGGCAGGTTGAGCATGTCGCATACGCCATTTTTGAATTCTTCTGAGGCGACCCGGTCATCGGTATAGAGCTTGAATGAAAGGTCAACACCCCAGCGAACCGCGTCAATCTTGTACTCTTTCATTTCTTTATGGATGGGGCCATCGTTGCCGACGAAGTCAAACACGCACATCGTTAGTGGTTTCAATTCATTGCTTTGCGTGACGGTCGCAAGGAATGTTGATGAGAGTAATAATACGAAGGAAAGCGGTGCATGGAAATAGCGCATAGAGCTCTAGCCTCTGTCGTTGTTATTTTACTACTGACTATCTTGCTTATAACTACTTTGTTTATAGCTGTTTTTTAATAACTATGAGCGTATCAGGCTTGCTAGAGGCGAGCCTTGCTTTAGATCAATTGAGCTTTATTGAGTGGACTGAAGACGGCTGGCTTGAATTGGGTTAACCTAAGCTTTCTACTTGAGCAAGTTGAGAGGCTAGTTATGGCATTCACCGAAATGTCTAATGAATCGGATGCACTGAAAAAACGCTACGAGCTTATCCTGACGTCTATTGGTGAAGGTGTTTACGGTCTTGATAAAAACGGTTTAACCACTTTCGTGAATCCAGCCGCCGAACGAATGACCGGGTGGCTGGAAGAAGACCTTATTGGCAAAATAGTTCATGAGTTTCATCATCATTCCCATGAAGATGGTCGTCATTACCCAGTGCATACTTGCCCTGTCTATCAAACAGTAAAAGACGGTGTTCAGCGTGAAGTCGATAATGAGGTTTTTTGGCGCAAAGACGGTTCGCAGTTTCCTGTAGAGTATATCGCAACAGCTATTGAGCATGAGGGTGAGATAGTCGGTGCTGTGATTGTGTTTAAGGATATCTCGGAACGGAAACGCTCAGAGCGGGAGTTAAAGTCTGCGCTGCGTCAGGTAGAAGAATTGAAGGAGCAATTACAGGCCGAGAATCGCTACCTGATGGATGAGATCCAGTCTCAGCATAACTACGCCAAGATGATTGGCCAGGGGCCTGCTCTTGATCAGATTCATACGCAGATCGAGCATGTTGCACCCACCGACTCGTCTGTATTAATTCAAGGGGAAAGCGGCACGGGTAAAGAGTTGATCGCGAGGTCTATTCACGGCGCTAGCCGTCGTCGAGACCGTCCTTTAGTAAAAGTTAACTGTGGTGCTATTGCGCCGAACCTGGTTGAAAGCGAGTTGTTTGGCCATGAAAAAGGGGCCTTTACTGGCGCAGTGAAACAGCGCATTGGCCGTTTTGAATTGGCTGATGGCGGTACAATTTTTCTTGATGAGGTGGGCGAGCTGCCTTTGGATATTCAAGTAAAATTGCTAAGGGTTCTCCAGGAGGGAGAGTTTGAACGCTTAGGCAGTAGTGAAACTTTGCATGTTGATGTTCGGGTTATCGCCGCGACCAATCGTAATATGGCTGATATGCTAGAGCAGGGTGAATTTCGTAATGACCTGTATTATCGGCTTAGCGTTTTTCCTATTCAGGCACCTAGTTTACGCCAGCGAAAAGAGGACATTCCTTTACTTGTAGAGCATATTCTGAATGCTCTGAATTTAAGGTTAGCAAAAAATTTCACGCATATTTCCCCAGCGGCCTTACAGCAGTTGTGTGATTATGATTGGCCTGGCAATATCAGAGAGCTTCAAAACGTCATCGAGCGGGCTGCGATTGTTTGTACGCCACCTATTCTTGATGTTGCCCCCATCCCTTCTGCACCTAAAAAACGAAGAAACTCCCATGCAGCCGTCTTGGTGACGCTTAAAGAGGCGGAAGCAAACCATATTAAAGAGGCGCTGAGACAGACTGGCGGTATGATAGCGGGAAAGCAAGGAGCTGCTGAATTGCTTGATTTGCCACCAAGTACCCTTCGTTCCAAGATGAAAAAGCTTGGTGTTAGTGCTTAAGGTTTAGTTTGTCTAAATTTAAATGTGGGCGCGATATATCGCTTTATGGCGAAATGTCGTGTCTTAATGTCGTTTTTTAATCCTTCTTTTGAACACCTGTTCCTCTGTAAATTTTTAATAAAAACAAAGCTTTATTTGTTTTGTAGGTGCTTGGCCTAAGTGTTGCAATAGTTTTCTTAAATTGAACTATAAATTCTCTAAAGTGTTTTGATTGTCAGTAATTAATCAGCCTGAAGAGAGGCAAACAAAAGGTAGCTATATGACTTCAACTATCCCGGTTGTGGATGTCTCTGATAGTGAAGCGAAACAGAAAGATAAGACTGTCGAACATGAGCTTTATGCTTCGCGTGAAAAGATTTATGTTCGAAAGATCACCGGTTTTTTCCAAACAGTGCGTAAGCGTTCGCTTACCTTGCTGTTAGCAATGTACTTTGTTCTAGCTTGGGTAAATTATGATGGCAAACCGCTTATCTTGTTTGATTTGAGTGAGCGTAAATTTCATTTATTTGGTGCCGTCTTCTGGCCTCAGGACTTTACCTTACTGGCTTTTGCATTAATTATTTGCGCCTTTGGTCTGTTCTTTATTACCTCTCTTTTTGGTCGTGTTTGGTGTGGCTATAGTTGCCCGCAAACGGTTTGGTCATTTATGTTTATGTGGCTTGAGGATTTGTTTGAAGGAAGCCGAAACAAGCGAATCAAGTTGGATAAAAACAAGTGGGATCTTGAAAAACTGATTAAGAAAAGCGCTAAGCACTTAAGCTGGCTGGCATTAGCTTTTGCGACCGGGCTTACCTTTGTTGGTTATTTTTATCCGATTAGAGAATTGATTGCTGATGTTTTTACGCTGTCTGTTGTCAGCGGGTGGGCGATATTCTGGGTTGGCTTTTTTACGGTAGCAACCTACATCAATGCTGGTTGGATGCGTGAGCAAGTGTGTATCTATATGTGCCCTTATGCACGCTTTCAGTCCGTAATGTTTAATGAGAATACCATGATCGTCGGCTACGACAAGGCGCGCGGAGAACCGAGAGGCAAGCCTTCTCGGGCGCAGCCAAAGTCGAGCCTGGGAGCCTGTGTCGACTGCAGTTTATGTGTGCAGGTTTGCCCGACCGGTATCGATATTCGTGATGGTCTTCAGTATGAATGCATTGGCTGTGCCTTGTGTGTGGATGCTTGCGACAGTGTGATGAACAAGCTTAAGTATGAGACCGGGCTAATTCGCTACGCTTCTGAAAAAGAATTTGAACAAGGTGAGCGCCCGAAAATGATTGATAGCCGTTCAATAGGCTATGGTGTTCTGATGCTGGTGGTTGTTGGGGTGTTCTCATCCTTCCTGATCACTCGGCCTTTAGCTGAGCTTTCAGTGTTAAGGGATCGGGGTGCATTATATTACGAAAACGGTATGGGGATGATTGAGAATAACTACACCTTGAAACTGGTGAATAAGCTTGAGACGCCAGTGAGCTACCGCCTGTCAGTTGAAGGTGATATCGCGCTGAATATGTCAGTGAACACAGTGGAAGCGGGGCCAGGAGAGTTAAAGGAAGTGCCTGTAACTGTTGAAGTATCACCCGATGTAATTAAGACGGCTAACAATGCCATCACTTTTAAGGTTCAGTCTGCATCGAATCCTGATTTGCATGCTGATGCTAGCAGTAAGTTTTTAGGGCCGGTTGCTTATTAATGAGTGACTACCTCCTTTTCAAGAGGCAAGTTGTTCCTGGTTGTGAGTGAACTTGTAATGCCTCTTTTCGTGCTTATTGAACCTGTGGCGGGTCAATAAGCACGCTTTTTTTTGCTTTCTAAGATGCGAGCTTGTCGAGTTTTTGCTCCATTTCAAGTAGAGCGGTGATGAGAGTTTGGCCTTGAGCATTGCTTTCAACAAAGCGTAATCCACAACGAAACCCTTCATCACTTGTTGCGCGATTACAAACAAAACCTTCTACATTTACCTCATGGCCTGACTGGTCAGACAGCATCAAGCTCAATGTATCGCCAACTCTAAAACTATGGTCACTGCATAGGGCGAGACCATATCGATTAAAGTCGACTATGTTCAATTTATTATTGTCGCTTGGTGCTGAGGATGATTGAGATTTCAAGGTGATAGAAATATTAGATGAATCATAGCGATGACAACGTCTTCGTTCTTGTGCTTGTCGACCAGCTTTCTTATTCATACTTGCCTCTCTATTTGCTTAAACTGTCTGACAATCCCTTGCTTTCAGTTTAGGAGAGAATTTAAGGTTCAGCCACTATCAAGGTCTCTATCAAATGTAAGGTGCTCAAATTGATCCATATCAAACGCTAAGGATTTGACAGTGCCACTTCTGATAGCAGTGAACTATGCTCCTAACAAAACAATCGTATTTAAGTCAGGAGCATTAAATGATTAGTCTTGAAGATATTATGACGACAGAGGTGACCACCCTAAGTAAACATCATTCAGTGTTGGATGCTAGGGAACTTATGAGTAACAAGGGGATTCGCCATATCCCAATTACTGATGCACAAGGGATTGGAATTTCAGCTACATGTGGTTGTCTGCAGAGAACGACCCTTGGCAATATGATCGTGACATTCATACGATTGCACGAGACTTCGATGGCAAGGCCTCTACGCTAGCGTATCGTTCTGAATACGCACGTGTTTCAGGTGATGACATTCACTACGTCATTGATAACGACTTTGAGCTAGAAACGCGCGAAGAGAGCAATAACAACTTCAAGGTTTTGACCTATAACGTTTGGAACCTGCTACCCGGTATTACCTCAAAGAATACACATCCTCGCCTGGATACCATCGCAGAGCTTGTAAAAGGCTACGATGCAGTTGTATTTCAGGAGCTTTTTGACCCGGTTCTGACAGCACATTTTAGAAGCAAGATCAGTGAGGAATATCCTTACCTGACAGACATTCCATTCAAGCTTGGTAAGTTACTGACAGGTGGCTCTTTCATTGCGAGTCGTCACCCGATTATTGATCACGATGATGTTGTCTATGATGCATGTCGAGCAGATGGTTGCTTAGCGTCTAAGGGCATGAACTATGCGAAAATTGATAAGGGTGGGAAAATCTATAACCTGTTTGGAACCCACACGCATGCCTACACGACAGCAGATGATATTGCGGTTCGATTTTCTCAGCTAGCGCAGCTAAAAGGTTTTGTAGATAGCAAGAACATCCCATCAGATCAACCTGTACTGATGGCGGGAGATTTCAACGTCGATAAGGTGAACTTCCCACAAGAGCACGTAGACTTTTTATCGCTTATGAATGCAACAGAACCTACAGCGTTAGGCGAGTACCCTTACTCTTACGCAGGCCCTGTGAATGTTTATGCGGATGATCAATACAATGAGTACTTAGACTATGTGTTGTATTCAAACGAGCATCAAGCGCCAGTTTATTCTCATAACAAGATGCTGACGCCTCGTAGTATTGAATGGGATCACTGGACCACTTGGGACTTGTCAGATCACTACCCTGTAGCGAGTGAGTTTGTATTCGCTGAGTAAGCCACTTTTTCTACCCTAGTTGCGTATTGATACCCACACTGTTTAGTGTGGGTTTTTTTCGTTTTGAGCGAGGCAAAAGACGCACGACTCGCTTTCTCCCGGCTGAGACATCGCGCCGGTATATATCTAATCTCTATTGAGCTTAATCTAAGCCAATTGTGATCTATTGAGGCGTTCTGCTCGTAAATCGTTTTGACCACTATTCCAATGTCTTGTCTTGAACTCTAATGAATCCATATAGGGCAATATGATGAAAGAGCGTAAGTTTCAGGTTAAACCCGGCACACATAAAGGAAATAAGGCGGCGCGCTTACCTTGCCGTGGCTGTACAAAAAACTGTGGAAACTATATGGTTTGTGAAGGCCGTCCATGGAGGACTCTAAGTGACCACAACTAAGTTATCTACCCGACTTTACGATACATCTTATCGAATCGTTGGCATCTTATATCTTGCCTCGGGCCTGTGGTGTGCGATAAATCCCACATTGTCCGCCAGTTTCTTGGGGATAAACTTTCAGAGTGAGATGGGGCTTGCCGAATTCTTTTCTGTCTATGGAGGGCTTCAAGTAGGGATCGGTTGTGCAATGATACTGTCATCATTTTACAAGCCTTACTTGGAAGGCGCCGTCTTTTTCGCAGCGATAGTATCGACAGGGCTAATAGGCTTTAGGTTGATCGCTTTGCCGCTTTTCAGCTCAGACACAAGCTTGTTAGGAATGGCTGTTCTTGAAGCGCTCATTGCTGTGCTGCTTTGGCGGTATTGGTATCTCATGAGGGCTCAGAATATCTTATTGAGATCTAAAATTTCCCGCTAACGGATATCTAAGTTTGTCTGCTTGGAAGGAGGAGCTGAACTCTCGTGATTCCTTATAGTCCGCTAAGTCACCTTTCAGGTGCGCAATTTAGATACGGATAAAACAGCCAGTTTGATCGTTGGCTAAATGATTCAAAATAAGCAAAAGCAACTCTTTCGTATAAACAGATACCGCTAAGTGATGGGCAGATCATAATTGACTTGTTTCATCTGCAGATCATTTGAATTGATTGGTTATTGGCAGGTTTCATATTACATTGCTAACCTTAGAGGATGCCTGAAGCGAAAGGATATCATTTCTTATGAAATATCAAATCATTAAGAATTTGGCTGCCAAGCTATTATTGTTTGCCATATTTTCGTTAGGGTTCACGAATGCGCACCCTCAATCTGTGATTGCATTGACTGCTCCAGAAAATGCCTTTGTTCAGGACATATCAGTCCAAGTATTGAAAAAAGCATACAACAAGATCGGTTATCAAGTAGAAATCCATAGACTTCCAAATGTTCGCTCTTTATTGTCTGCGAATATGGGTATGTTCGATGGGGAGGTATCACGTATTGGCAACCTGCATTCAAGCTACCCCAACTTAAATGCAGTACCTACCGCAATCAATATGATTAATATAATTGCTCTTGGAAAACACAGTAGCGAAAGAGTAAGCAAGATTAAAGATCTTGGGCATGACGTTGTTTGCGTAAAAGGAGTCAAGTTAGTAGAAAAGCTGGTTGAAGATAATAAAATCCAGTGCACTTTTGTTGTTAACACCAATCAAGCTCTCAGTATGGTCGCTCTGGGGAGAGTTAAATACACTTTACTGCCTGAAGCTAACGCGTTGAAGGCTCTCCTAACCGAACCGTTCGAGAACGTTAAAGTTGTCAGCCCAGTCTTATATTCAGAAAAGCTTTATCATTACTTGCATAAAAATAATCTCAATATAGTTGAACCTTTAGATAAAGTGCTTCGTAAAATGCAAAAAAATGGTGATATAGACCAAATACGCACTCGATTCTTAGAGAATATACTATAAGGAATGACTGCTTTAACTCCAAAGCTAGAACTATCAGTGTCTGAATTTCTATGACAATCAGGTCAAACTGGCATCAATCTTCAATAGTAGGCCCAGGCACAATGCTGCCTCGACACGACATCAACACAAGAAGTCAGTTCTAAGGGCCTAAACGTCCGCGAAGCTGACATTCACAAGGTCTTTAGCCACTTAATTCAGCCTCTCCACAGTCGTCATTGCCGCCCCCATTTCTTTCCACCCATTTCTACCAATCGAGACGCGGCTCGTCGAAAGGAAAAGGCGAGATCATTGGCGGACGAGAATTGTGCCAGTGACACGCCAATTAGACCCGTCGCCGACCACTCCAAATGTTCCCCCTCTTTGGTGCGAATCATGGTCGTCGCAAAGGAACTCGAGTTTCCCCCCTTCTCACTGACAAACAATTCTACATCTCCATCTCTGCTTTCGACTTGCGCTTCAAAATCGACAAATAATTCGTCGAGCGGGACTTGTGCCGCTAGCACCAAGCGGGTGCGAGATTCATAACACGCGTCAATGAGGTTCACGAATCGTCGCGCTTCGTTGAGGTGGTTGGCGCCCAATTGGGGGACGCTGTCCATAATGAGGACCGGAAATCGGTCGCAGAGGGAAAGATAATCGGCCGCGCCGAGCGGTTGGTAGCACAACTCGGAAAAGTCAAACCAGGCGCACCGGTCATTCAATCGGGCGACCTGGACGGTGCGACCGAAGCGAACTTGAATGACCTCAGCCTCAGTTCCGGATGCAGTGCCACCAAATATTTCTTCCAACTTCGCCTGCGTGTTGTTATTACTATTATTATCGCCATGAACATCCTTGTTT
>NZ_LWFZ01000685.1:0-43845 GCF_001635225.1 Oleiphilus sp. HI0086 | reverse complement strand
GTAAACAATTCGACAAACCTCTCCATAACATATAGCTATAATATTTTTTTATTTAATTCTTTTTACTTCTTTAACTTAATGAAGAATATTAAGTTACTTAGCTAAGTCATTCATCTTCTATCTTATTCGCTCAGAATATAAGCAAATTAAACGTTACCGCAAAATACACCAGTGTTACCCTAAGAAACACTCTTATTAAAACAGATCACACACTTTTTGTGTTCTCTTTCTCATTATTTGCGCCCAAGCGGGAAAGCAGCAATACAATTAAAGCTGAACCAATGGCACAAATCACTGCAAGCACTAGATAGGAAGACTCTTGCGTTAAGGCTACATACTTATCCGGAGAAATATTAGCCTCTAACAAAGGTACTAATTCACCATGACGGTTTTCGCGATAGCTTAAAACCTGCTTCCAAGGCCAAACCTTGTTCAAGGCACCAATCATAAAGCCTGTTAAAACAGCCAAAGTCAGTTTTCTATAACGTGAAAATGTCCAAACAAGTAGTTTGGCAATGGACAAAATACCAATACCACACCCCAGCACAAAGACACTTAATACGGCGAGATCAAAGTCCTTCACCGCCCCAAGAATATAAGCATAGGTGCCCAGAATCAGTAAGATAAAGCTTCCGGAGATACCTGGTAGCACCATAGCGCAAATCGCAAGCACACCCGATAGAAAGGCGTTAAAGAGTGTTTGATCAATACTCGCTGGAGACATTGAGGTTAAGCCCCAGGCAAATACGGCTCCCAATAGCATTGCGATAACCAAGCCAACGCTCCACTCCCTTACTTCACGACCCACTATGTATACAGACGCCAAGATGAGACCAAAAAAGCCGGCCCAAAGAGGAATAGGAAAGTTAGCCAGCAGAAAAGTAATCACCTTCGCCAAGGATATTGCGCTTGTCACAATGCCAACAAACAGAGTAAGAAGAAAACTGGCGTCTGCCTTTTCCCAGACTCCTTTTAAGCTTCTATTTTTTAATGCTAGTAACAAAGTAGGAAGAATTGAATTTAAGGCTTGTAGCAGGCGCTCATAAATACCCGTAATAAAAGCAATAGTGCCACCACTAACACCCGGCACAATATCAGCGGCACCCATCAACACTCCCTTTATAAAAACCCATCCATCTATTTTCACATCTACCTCTTTATGGTGCCGTTTTGTATCTTAAATTTATTAGCGAATCGTTCCTGGAAGAAAGGGTACGAACATCGCAGGCTCAATTATCTTTTGTTCATAACTTGAGCCTTTTCTTGTGACAATAGTTAAGCTTTGTTGAGCATCTCCCAAAGGCAAAATCATCCGCCCGCCCTCTTTTAACTGACGAACCAGCTCCAATGGAATTTCTGTGGGCGCCGCCGTCATAATCACTGCGTCATACAAACCACGCTCCGGCCAGCCTATCCCGCCATCGGCATGACGAGTACTGATATTATTCAAGCCTAGCAGCTTAAAGCGTTGAACCGCTTTTTCTAACAGAGGATTAATTCTCTCAACACTATAGACCTCACCCACCAACTGAGCCAAGACCGCCGCCTGATACCCAGAGCCGGTGCCAAGTTCAAGAACTCTACGCGGCGCCGTTTGCAGCAACAACTCAGTCATTCTCGCAACAATATAAGGTTGGGAAATAGTTTGGTTGTGCCCAATCGGTAAAGCTGTATCTTCATAAGCCCGATGAGATAGCGCCTCATCGAGGAATATATGCCGCGGCGTATCCAGCATGACTGCCAATACATCCTCGTTGGTAATCCCCTCATCCCTGAGCCGCTGAATGAGTCGCATCCGGGTACGGCGCGAGGTCATTCCTATTCCTTCGAGATCAAGTGTCTGACTCACGATATTCAATCCTCTAAACAATCTTTTACTTGTGATATCAGCTCATGACGAGTCATATCAACTTGAAGCGGCGTTACTGAAACATAACCGTTCTTTACCGCGTCAAAATCTGTACCTTCTCCGGCATCGTCTCCCTCGCCTGCAAGCGATATCCAATATCGCTGTCGACCTCGTGGGTCTGACACTTCCTCTGGGGGAAGCCCTTTTGCCCGATGCCCCAAACGCGTGACTTTAATTCCCTTAAGCTGCTCATAAGGCACATCCGGCACATTGACATTCAAAATGGTTCTTTCAGGCACTTCCAAATCTTTAGAGCGAACCAATAAATCGAGTACCACTTTTGCTGCAGTTTGATAATGAAACTGACCCTGGTTCACTAGGGAAACAGCGATAGCGGGCTGCTTTAAAAACCGCCCTTCAATCGCTGCAGCGACTGTCCCCGAATATAACACGTCATCGCCAAGGTTTTCATGAGAGTTAATACCTGAGACCACACGCTCAAAGTCAAGATCAAAAAGTGATGAGACCCCTAGGTGAACACTATCGGTCGGCGTACCATCAATACAGTAATGGCCATTTGCAGTTTCCATTACACGCAAAGGGCGACTCAAAGTCAGTGAACTGCTTGCGCCACTATGATCACGATCCGGTGCAACCACCTTCACCTCGAACTTGGAAGATAGAACCTCCGAGAGTACCTGTATACCTTCAGCATTAATACCGTCATCATTGGATATCAGTAAACTCATCGTGTGCTCCGCATGCCTTGATTACCCTCTCCCAAGCCTTGAGACAAGTTAAACACTTCGGCAAGCAATGAAGTAGCAAAGACTCCCGTAGGTAATTGAAACTCTAGTTCAAGCTCAGCCTCTCCCATTGACCAAGACATCGCCTCAGGGACAACAAGGTATGGCCTCCGCTCTAAACGCAATCGATTTTGATGTATTCCTTTTTTAAAGGCAGGGTGCGCCTCTAGAATTTCTTTCTCTGGCTCAGTCAGTTCGTTACTTCCTGGCGTTTCGTCTCCGTATAGTGGGCCGCTTAGATCAGCGCTCAAGTCATCCCCACTTTCTATCAAGCTTGCTAGATTCAAGTTGTATAAGTACGAACGAGCTGCCGATAAATAGAAAGAACGCTGGCTTTTAGATGCTTTAATCTTACCTTCAAAATATTGTACGCCACGATCCAGATTCGCACCGTCAAAGCCGAATCGTTGAGGACCGAAGTAATTTGGAAAACCTTTATCTCTGACTTGTAGCAAAAGAGCTTCCACATTAGCCATATTGTCAATATTTCTCACCACCAACCTAAAGAAGTTGGCACTATGCTCGCCGCGTCTTAACTTCTTATTATGCCGTTGATAACTGAGTACTTTTACGCCTTCACATTCAAATTCGTTCCAATTAGGCTCAGGCTTATTCCCTAAATAAACACTAAACCATTGCCGGGTAAGCGCCCAACGATCCTTTAAACCTGACAGCCCGACATCCACTTTTTTGACGTGGGAGAAACGCGCTAACTGACCCGCCACATACTCAGTATTCTGACCATTTTTTTCCAGCCATAACCAAACGTGCTCCCCCTCACCACTTAGCTCAGGATTCATGACCTCTTCAACAAAGAAGTCTTCTTCTTTTGTCTTAATGACACCGGCAGGCCGCGGTAAGTCAGCGATACATGGAAAAACCAGATTGAACTGTGATTCTGGTAATGACCTTACTTCACTCACACGCTTCTCCTTTCACTTTCGCAGCTAGGTTTAGGCACTAACAATACACTTGCCTGACAAGCAACTCCTTCCTCACGCCCTGCAAAACCAAGGCGCTCTGTAGTCGTTGCTTTAACACTCACCAGCTCAGGAGAAACCTGTAAGTCCTGAGCAATATTTTCCTGCATCTTTCCTATATGCGGCGCCATCTTAGGAGCTTGAGCAATAATAACGCTATCGATATTGGAAACTACAAAACCTTTTTCTGAAATCAAGTGGTTTACTGCAGACAACAGTTCTCGACTATTTGCCCCTTTCCACTTTTCATCAGTATCAGGAAAGTGCTTACCGATATCACCTAAGGCCAAAGCACCTAACATTGCATCCATAATCGCGTGAATCAGCACATCCCCGTCGGAATGCGCAATAAAAGATTTGTGATGGGGAATTTTGACGCCTCCCAGGATAATTTCTTCACCCTCGCAAAATGCGTGCACGTCATAACCGTTCCCGATTCTCGGAAAGCTATTCATTTTTTCACCTCGTCCCAGCTGCGTCCGCGCAGCCAAGGTATCTGCAGCCAAACGTAAATCGTGCGGCCGCGTAATTTTGATATTGTCATCTGAGCCTTCAACTAGGCAGGGCGCCCCACCCATATGCTCTATTGCTGACGACTCATCGGTCACCGTCAGCCCAAGCCGCTGACATTCACTTAGGGCATGGCGCAGCTCGGCAAAACGAAAGACTTGTGGTGTAAATGCTCGCCAAAGTTTGTCCCGATCCGAAGTACCCTCAATCGCCCTTCCATCTTGTGATACCTTAATCGTATCAACAACGCGAGACGCCAGAATAGCACCGCCCTCTGAACCGTCCCAGGCGTCAACATGTTCAATCAAGTTATCTATATCTTCTCGACTTAAACAGGGCCGCGCAGCGTCATGCACCCACACCCAATCTTGCTCATCGGCAATACCTACCAAAGCATCAAGACCATTTAAAACAGTATTGAAGCGTTCACTACCACCCTTATACTGAATCACTCGAGCATCTTGAGCCAAACTATCGCTATCAAAATAGTCATCAGCCTCGGAAATACCTATATGCACCTGAGTAAAGCGAGGGTGGTCAAGGAAGGCTTTGGCACTCAGATAAAGAACACTGCTTGAACCAAGCTGAAGATATTGTTTAGGGATGTCACTTTGCATTCTGCTGCCAACACCCGCTGCCGGAATAATGACCCAAAACCGAGGTAGTGCTTGCTTAGCAGAGTCTAAGCCTGAGAGGGGTGAGGAGGTAAACGAAGGACTGGGGCTTGAAACCGACATAGTTGGGGCACAAAGTGATAAATAAAAACCTATGACCCGCTCTTGGTCATGGCAGGCGCTTGCAATGGGCCATTATAGTTTCGAAGCCACTACCATGTAAAAGGTTTCGTCTCGCCCTATCATGCCCAAACTGAAACGAGCACGTTCTTCAATCGCATCATAGCCATTTTTAAGGTCTAGCACCTCAGCATTCAGCTGAGCATTGCGCTCACTTAAGGTGTCATTCGCCGCCTGCTGCAAAGCCACTTTTTCGCGCAAATGCGAAACTTCTGCAAAGCTACCACTGCCAAACCACAAGCGGTACTGCAAACCAAGAATAACAATGACCATTATACTCCAGAGCACTTTCATAAGGACAACTTCACTACACCTTTAACTTCACACTAGTCACATTATTACTTAAAGATTGCCATACGCTGACAAGACACATAGACAAGCAAAAACGATATTTCTTCCCGCTACCACAGCGTAGAGACAAGAAAGCCCCGCTACATAAAAACGGATAAACAAACATATATTGGAATAAATTTACTCTAGTTCAGAAATTGGCTTTTAGCGAAAAGAATTCTGAAGATTAGCATAATTTAAGATAAGGCTTGTTTTGCCTAAAGACAAAAAAGCACTGAACGTTCAACGCACAGTGCTTTTCATTCAATCAAGGCCAGAAATTACTGTCCTTTGATCTCACTTCTACCCTTATAAGGCGCCTTGCTTCCCAACTGCTCTTCAATTCTCAATAAGCGGTTATACTTAGCAACACGATCAGAACGACAAAGTGAACCAGTCTTTATTTGGCCGGCACAGGTACCAACCGCCAAATCAGCAATTGTTGTGTCTTCTGTTTCACCAGAACGATGTGAGATAACTGCGGTATAGCCTGCATCTTTAGCCATCTTAATCGCATCTAAGGTTTCGCTCAGGCTACCAATCTGGTTGAATTTAATCAGAATCGAGTTAGCAATATCTTTTTCGATACCTTCAGAAAGAATCTTGGTATTGGTCACAAACAAGTCATCACCAACCAATTGAACTTTGTCGCCCAACTTTTCAGTTTGATACTTCCACCCATCCCAATCCGACTCGTCCTGACCGTCTTCAATAGAAACGATTGGATACTGGTCGCAAAGCTCAGCCAAATAATCAGAGAACTGCTCAGGGCTGAAAGCCTTACCTTCGCCTTTCATGTCGTATTTACCATCAACATAGAACTCAGTTGATGCACAGTCTAAGGCTAGCGTAATGTCTTTACCTAGCTCGTATCCTGCATTCGCTACAGCAACCTTGATTGCCGCCAATGCATCGGCATTAGAAGCCAAGTCAGGCGCAAAACCGCCCTCATCACCCACAGCGGTATTTAGACCTTGCTCACTTAATACCTTCTTCAAACCATGGAATATTTCAGCGCCCGCACGCAGTGCTTCGGCAAAAGTAGGAGCAGAAACTGGCTGAACCATAAACTCTTGGATATCAACATTGTTGTCTGCGTGCTCACCACCATTGATGATATTCATCATTGGCACAGGCATAGAGTACTGACCAGAAGTACCGTTTAGATCAGCAATATGCTCATAAAGCTCAACGCCTTTTTCTTGTGCTGCTGCTTTCGCTGCTGCCAAAGAAACCGCCAAAATTGCATTAGCACCCAGCTTAGCTTTATTCTCAGTACCGTCCAGATCCAACATAATTTGGTCTAAAGCTCGTTGATCGGTAACATCCTTACCTAATAACGCAGCCTTGATCTCTTCATTAATGCCGGCAACAGCCTTTAAAACACCTTTACCTAAATAACGACTCTTATCACCGTCTCTAAGCTCCAAGGCTTCACGAGAGCCTGTTGACGCACCAGAAGGAGCGCAAGCTGTACCCACCACACCAGACTCTAGAATCACATCCGCTTCAACAGTAGGGTTACCACGAGAATCCATGACCTCACGGCCTTTGATATCAATAATCGTTGTCATTACACTTCTCCAAAAATAATAACTTCAGGCCCTGTCTTTCCTTCAACAACGCCAAAATTCAAAATCATAAACGCTATATTTTAAGCCGTATCTAAAGGCTTAAATTGCTTAACTAGCTCATCGATTGCCTTAACTCTAGCAAGGAAGGGTTCAAGCTGCGACAACCTTAAAGCACACGGGCCATCACACTTAGCATTTTCAGGGTCAGGATGAGCTTCTAAAAACAAACCAGCAATACCCTGCGACATACCCGCAAGCGCTAAGTCAGTTACAGCTTCACGTCGACCACCAGCAGAATCTGCACGACCACCGGGCTGCTGCAAAGAATGCGTCACGTCAAAGAAAACCGGGTACTCAAAGCTCTTCATTACACCAAATGCCAACATATCGACAACCAGGTTATTGTAACCAAAACTGCTACCACGCTCGCAGAGAATTAACTGGTCATTGCCGGCCTCTTCACACTTGGTCAAAATATGTTTCATTTCCTGAGGCGCAAGGAACTGGGCTTTCTTGATATTAATAACGGCATTTGTCTTGGCCATCGCTGCCACCAGGTCTGTCTGACGGGACAAGAAAGCTGGCAATTGGATAATGTCACAAACTTCAGCAACCGGAGCTGCTTGCTCAGGCTCGTGCACATCGGTAATGACCGGCACATTAAAGGTTTTCTTTACCTCTTCAAAAATACGCAAGCCTTCTTCCAAGCCGGGGCCTCGAAAAGAGTTAATAGAGGAGCGATTCGCTTTGTCGAAAGACGCTTTAAATACATAAGGAATATCAAGCTTGGTCGTTACCTCGACATATTTCTCGGCAATCTGCATCGCAAGATCCCGGGACTCTAATACATTCATGCCGCCGAACAAAACAAATGGCAAATCATTAGAAATTTTTACATCACCGACCTGTATGACTTTTTGACTCATCTATATACCCTTCTATTTACGAAGACTTATTTGTGAATGCGGCAGAAATGAAACCTTCAAACAAACCATGACCGTCTCGCGGCGTTGAAGTAAATTCCGGATGGAACTGACAGGCAACAAACCATGGATGATCCGGTGCTTCAACGACTTCAACTAATGAGTTATCTGCTGAACGACCAGAAACAATCAAACCGGCCTCTTCTAATTGCGGCAGAATATTATTGTTCACTTCATAACGGTGACGATGACGTTCAATGATCACTGGCTTGCCATAACTTTCGAAAGCCTTAGAACCCTGAACCAGATTACACTCCTGAGCACCTAAGCGCATGGTTCCGCCCAAGTCTGAACCCGCATCACGTTGCTCTACAGCTCCGCTGGCATCTTTCCATTCAGTGATCAAACCTACTACCGGGTTTTCGCAGCCTTTATCAAATTCAGTACTATGCGCATCAGCCAAACCAGCGACATGACGAGCATATTCAATGACAGCAACCTGCATACCTAAACAAATACCTAAATATGGAACCTTGTTTTCACGCGCAAACTTAACTGTCTGAATTTTACCTTCAACACCACGATTACCAAAACCACCGGGCACTAGAATTGCGTCCACTGACTCTAGAACGGCAGTACCTTCATCTATAATTCTCTCGGAATCAATATACTCAATATTAACCTTGGTGCGCGTACGAATTCCTGCATGCTTAAGCGCCTCGATTAGAGACTTATAAGCGTCAAGTAATTCCATGTACTTGCCTACCATGGCAATGGTTACTTCGTTTTCCGGACTGGATTCAGCTTCAACCACTGAATCCCACTCTGTTAGATCGGCCTCATCACACTCCAGACCAAATCGTTCTACGACAATTTGATCCAAACCATGTTCATTCAGCATACGTGGAATCAGGTAAATGCTGTTTGCATCCTGTAATGGGATAACGGCGCGCTCTTCTACGTTGGTAAACAAAGCAATCTTGCGGCGAGATGATGCATCAATCTCGTGATCAGAGCGACAAACCAGAATATCGGGCTGAATACCGATAGAGCGCATTTCTTTTACGGAATGCTGGGTCGGCTTGGTTTTGGTCTCACCTGCGGTTGCAATATAAGGCACTAGAGTTAAGTGCATAAACAGCGCACGCTGGGAGCCCACTTCAATCTTTAACTGTCGCACTGCTTCCAAAAAGGGTTGCGACTCGATATCCCCAACTGTGCCGCCAATTTCAACCAAGGCGACATCATAGCCGTTAGCACCTTCAACGATGCGGCGTTTGATTTCATCAGTGATATGAGGAATTACCTGGACTGTTCCACCTAGATAATCGCCACGTCGCTCTTTGCGAATGACGTCTTCATAGACTCGACCACTCGTAAAGTTATTTCGCTTGGACATCGTGGTTCGAATAAAGCGCTCATAATGCCCCAAATCCAAATCAGTTTCGGCACCGTCTTCGGTAACAAATACTTCACCGTGCTGAAAAGGACTCATCGTGCCTGGATCCACATTTATATATGGGTCCAGTTTAAGCATTGTTACTTTCAGCCCTCGAGCTTCTAAAATAGCAGCCAATGAAGCTGAAGCGATGCCTTTCCCTAAGGAGGATACAACACCACCTGTCACGAAAATAAAACGTGTCATGCAAATCCCGTCAATATCTCAGACAAAGAGCTTTCCATACCTTGCGCCACGCAAAGTTCAGTTAACTCAAATATTTATGTAGAAGGGGGAGATTTTCATCTCAAGATGGGGCGCCAGATTACCAGAAAGCGAGGTTTCACTCAAACTAAATGTGCGTTCAATCACAGCTAATATCTCTTCTGCAAAGGCCTCATAGCTAAATTAAATTTATAGTACCTGGCCTGGCAGAGGCTGACATTGTCTTTTATCATAAACATAAGCCAAAAAATGGAGCTAATTCGTGTATCGCCCCCACCCCCAAACTCATGACAATTCAATAGTGCCCAGCGCTCTGAAAAAGTCGAAAGCAGGCTTTTCGTGCTCAGCAATAGCCGTGGTTTCAAGCCTATTATTTATACTGTCCTTTTCATTAAGTTCAGCCTTACATGCCAAACCTTTAATTGTCGGCGTTGCGCCCTCGTTCCCCAAACCCGTTGCCGAACTGGAAGCTCTTGAAAAACAGATCGTTAAGAAAAAAAGCAAGTTTGCGGTGAAACAAAAGAAGCTAGACCAACAACTCAGCTATGCAACATCAAGCAGCTCTCTTCCTACTAAAACAGTAGCATGGCAAAACGTAATTTCTTTTTTGGAACAAGCCTCGGGAATTGAACTTAAATATGAAGCTGCCAGCAGCCAACTCGATTTTGAATTAAAACTGGCCAAAGGGCATTACGACCTTGCCTACACTACCCCTTTGCAGTTTCATGCATTTAAAGAGTTTCCGGGCTACCAGGCCCAGGTCAAACGCAAGTCACAGCCAATCAGAGGACTAATATTCGTTAAGAAAACTGGACCAATTAAGACCTTGGCAGAGCTAAGAAATTCAACCATTGCGTTTCCTGGCTTGCTAGATTTTGCCGCCAGCGTAGTGCCGAGAGAAAGCCTGAATAAACTTAACTTCGATATCATCCCCCAGTTTTTATCTAGTCAGTCAGCGGTCTACAAAGGCGTCGCTAATGGGGATTACATCGCCGGTGGCGGAACTGATGAGAGCTTTAGAGCACTCCCCCCTGAAATACGTAGTCGCCTGAGAATGCTCTGGGACAGCCCCGGGTTTTCTCCCTACCCTCTTATCGCACACCCTCGCGTCGATTTTTTCTCGCTCACCAAGTTAAAGCGGGCGTTTGTGAATATGATTAAGGATGACGAAGGGGTAAAGCTTCTTAAATATATTTTTGTTGAAAACGGCTTTGAGGTTGCTAAAAACAGCGACTGGGATGAAATTGGCCTGATCGACCTCCATATCCTTAACGGTACTTCGAAAAAATCTCATGCAGAGTAAACAGGTCTACCTCTTTGGAACTTGCCTAATAGATTCCTTTTACCCGGAATCAGGTATGGATGCGATTGCTCTGCTTGAACTATGTAATTATCAAATAGTATTTCCTCAAGCGCAAACCTGCTGCGGACAGCCTCCCTATAATTCGGGTGAAGCAAGCCCAGCCAAAGATGTCGCCTGGCACACCATTCAGGTTTTTTCCGACAAAAAGTTACCTGTTATCGTACCTTCAGCCTCTTGTGCGGCCATGATCAAGCATCACTACCCGACTCTCTTCGACACGGGTTCCACAGAGCATAAACAAGCAATAGAGCTGAGCTCGAGAACCTACGAGCTTATCGAGTTTCTAGAGCCCATCCTCCCATACAATAAGCAAATCGACAGCTCCCACACTCATATCAGTCTTCACCGATCCTGTAGCGCCCTTAGGGAGATGGAAGTCGCAGAACCATGGCTATCAATTCTAAGAAAGCTAGATGGCGTCGAGGTATCCTTACCAACACTAGAGCAGGAGTGCTGCGGATTTGGGGGAACCTTTGCTATCAAGTCTCCTGAGATTTCTGCCGCCATGACAGCAGACAAATGTGAGCACTTACTATCACCAAATACTCAGTCTATATTAAGCGGTGATTGTGGCTGCATTTTGAATATTAGCGGACATATCAAGCATTCAGGCGACAAGCGTCCTTGCACCCATATCGCGAGATTTATTGCTCAGCGTTTTGGAATACAACATGACTGACGACGCGCACTCAAACTTCGCCACTCGCATAAAAAGCGCACTAGAAGATACGCAGCTACGCTCCAACTTCCGCGGCGCCATGGACTTTCTACGCAATAAACGCAAACAAGCCTTCAGTGATGAAGAGGAATGGCAAACCCTTAGAGAACAAGGTGCAGCAATAAGACAGAACGTCGTCGAGCGTTTACCTGAACTGCTAGAGCAACTAGAACAACAATGTAGCAATAACGGCATTCAGGTACATTGGGCAGAAACCGGGATCGAAGCTAACCAAATTGTTCTCGACATAGCACAACGTCGCAAAGCCAAACTTGTTATCAAAGGAAAGTCGATGGCGAGCGAAGAAATCGAATTGAACAATTTCCTCCAGAGCCATAATATTGAAGCCATTGAATCGGATATGGGGGAGTACATTGTGCAGATTGCCGATGAAACACCGTCTCATATCATCATGCCCGCCATCCACAAAAACAAACAGGAAATTGCTCAACTATTTGAAAAGAAGCTCAAGTTGAAATGCGACCCGAACGACGTTGATGGCATGATTGGTCTGGGTAGAAGAATCCTCAGGGATAAATTTGAAAAAGCAGACATTGGCATTTCGGGCGTCAACTTTGCTGCTGCCGAGTCAGGTACGCTTTGCCTGGTAGAAAACGAGGGTAATGGACGCTTATCTACCACAGCTCCTCCGGTGCACATTGCAATTATGGGCCTGGAAAAAGTTATTCCAAGCCTGAGAGAACTACCAACACTACAACGCCTTCTCACTCGTTCCGCAACCGGCCAACATATCACCAGCTACCTCAACTTGATTAGCAGCCCGCGTCAAGCAGGAGAACTTGACGGCCCCGAGGAAGTTCACTTAATTATTCTCGACAATGGCCGCTCACTCATCCAACAAGATCCGGAGCTGAAAACCACTCTCGCTTGTATTCGCTGTGGTGCATGCATGAATCACTGCCCGGTCTATACCAAAATAGGCGGACATGCTTACGGCACAACCTACCCCGGCCCTATTGGGCAGGTTGTTATGCCTCAACTTAAGGGTATGGCAAGTCATGGGGAGCTTCTAAATGCCTGCTCCCTTAATGGCGCCTGCGGGGAAGCCTGCCCAGTAGATATTAAACTGCCTCAACTTATCCGTAGTTTGAGAAACAAACAACAAGCTACTGGCTCGACGCTAAAGGTAGAATCGTGGATCTGGCGTTTGTGGAAAGTGATCCATACCCACCCCAAACTCTATCGCCTAGTCACCAAGCTCATGGGCGCCTTCCCTTTCATCAGCACTTGCTACCCAAAAGCATGGCGCAATACCCGAACACCGGCTCGCCCAAGTGCACGTACCCTTCACGAGAGGCTAAAGCATAGCCATCAAAAATTTGATGGACAAAGCAAGGAGCCACGCCAATGAACCAAGCTAAACTGAACATACTCTCACGCCTAAAACGCTCCAAGGGTTTTAAAGCACCAGAACGCGAGGGTTTGCCTAGCTCCCATAGAAGTCGTAGTGGTATTGTTCAAGCTGAAGATTTGCTTAGGCAGCTGATCTCAAAACTAGAAGAAAATCACGCAGAAGTACATCGAGTTAGCGCGCTTAAGTGGAAAACAACACTTACTGACATCATGGAAAGAGAAAAAGCCAAGCACTGCTTATTAGGGAATAATCTTGCATACCAAAGCGAAATTGAACAAGCTCTGCGCCTTCATAATAATAACATCAGCATTACACGCTACTCACAAGCTTATGAAACCCTTCGGGAAACCTTATTCCATAACATCGATATCGGCATCACCCTTGCACAGGGAGCAATAGCCGAAACCGGAACCTTATTGCTGCTGCCAAATAAAGACGAACCTAGAATGATGTCGCTTGTGCCACCAATACATCTAGTGCTACTACAAGAGGATCAAATCTACCCGGATTTATCAAGTTTGCTCAATGATGAACCTTGGGGTCAATGCGAGAAAATGCCAAGCAATGTTTTGTTTATTTCCAGCCCGTCGAAAACAGCAGATATACAACAAACACTAGCCTATGGCGCTCATGGACCCAAAAAGCTGATTGTCTTAGTTCAAGAAAACGCAGAGATATAGAGTGCTAAGGAGCAACGCTCAGCTCATCCAGAATCGATTCACTATCACCGCCTCCCGTTCTTAAACAGGGGAAAACCAATAGAATTTCGGTGCATTGCTCCGAGTCAGTGGAATAACTTATCGCCCCCCCTAAAGCGCTCATGACCCGTCGATAATAGACGGTCGCCAGATCAAGGTTAGATGAATCTTCATCCACAACTCTTAAACCTTCTAGCTGAGAACGCTGAACACCTTCTTTATAACGCAATAATAATACATTACGGCCACCCTCAACCCGACTATCAATAGTGATCTCTTCGCCTTTAGCCACGACAGAGTGATTGATGGCCGTTTTTAGTATGTTAAACAAAGCATAAATCAATAACCATTCATCACCTTTGAACAAGAAGTCTTGGCGTAAGTCTGTTCGTATTCTCTCTCGCTCTCCTGGCATAAACACATACTCTGCCAAACTCTTCGTTACTACACTCTGAATTGAAAGCACCTTGAAGGTACTTACATCGATGGGTTCATCCTTCACCAGACCTAGACTCATGTCGATCACCTGAGCACTTCGCGCGATAGCCACATGAGCTTGGCTATAGGGACTATCTAAATATCTCTCATCTTTTAGCTCCGCTCGTACCAATGCAGCATGTTCAACAAAGGCATGTAATTGATCTAAAGGCCCTCTCATGTCATTGGCGATATTACCGGCCAAAGACTGCAAACTCTGCATTTTTTGAAATAAGAAGCGCTGCTCCTGGAAAGCCTGACGGCGAAAAAACTCTACACGCTCAATGAGTCGACCCAATTTAGACGACAAAGCCTGTAACCTCGACTGATCTTTCAAACGCATGTCAGATTTACTGACGACGACTAAGAGCATTCCCCTAAAGTCACTATTTGCAACAACAGGCAAACCCAGCATCTCACGTCCCGGCACCATTTCGACCCAATCATAGGCAGCATCGAGCTGCTCAGTTGACATAATTTCAACCATTTGGGCGTTAAGCGTTCTTTCCTCAGCCTCACCCTGCAGGTGCACGTTTATAGAAGAGGGCAAACGATCATGGCGGCGTCCATCACTGCCGCTAAATAGTATGCGTTGATAGTTTCTCTCAGCGCTCAGGTCATTCGCATCAAAGCGCTCCAACTCTTTCCTGGATAAAGTTCGCTCCAATAGAACCCTATCCAAATACCATGCATAGTGATGGATATAGCTTTGTTGCTCAAAAAACTGCCGAAGAATTGGCAACATCGACTCAAAGTCATCAGATTGATCTAGCTGATACATTAGGTCTCGAAAGTGCCGCTCAGCATCAAGTTTCTGACGAACCAGGACTTTATCTGAAAACGCTTGTAAGCGAGATTTCATCGCTGCATAAAATTCACAGGAACAGATGGTGATAAGAACCAGAAATACAGTCTGAGAAACACTCAAATACGCTTGATCTATAAAGATGCCACCTTTAAGCATTAAAACCACGAAACCAACGATGCAAATGTAAATCATCAAACGCGTGATAACAAAACTCAGCGTCTCGGGCAGTTCAAGTAGGTCATGTTTCAATACTGCGTAGGTAGATATCACCACCATAAGGGCGACTGAAAGTAAGCCATAAGGCGGTATATTGATATCAAACTCAAGAGATAGCGTCATCCCACCCCCTAAAAAACCCAGGGCAATCGTCATGATCAGATAGTCCAACTTTAACTTACCTGAGCGGGTTGTGTCGGCTCTCTCTTGCAGTAGGACATATAGAGTATGCCCAATAATCCCGGCAAAAAATACCGGAAACAGATAGAACAAGTTCCCCCCTACAGGGAACCAGAAAGCATCAAAACGAAAGCTGGGACTGTGTAGAAAATGCTCTGGAGCGATAAATATCAAACTCAAATAGAGAAGCGATAAAAGATAGTATGAGAAAGAAACACGCTCGTAGGCATGTTGCTTACCCACAAAGCTTACAACAAAGTGAAACAACAAGACCGGAAGGAATAACACGACTGAGTTAGCACAACGTGCCCAAAACAAAGCTTGTGAAGGCTCGTTGGTAGACATTCCAACGAACAAGCTAAAAGACCAGAGAGCCAAGAGCGTACAGATTAGGCCAAAAAGAATCGACCCTCCCTGGCGTTTTGCCGATAAGCAAAGTACTGCACTGGCTGTACTCAATAGAGCGCAAACCAGACTAATAAAAGCAAAATTGTTCCATACCACAACGGTCACCCTGACCTTAACATTCCTGATCCTATGTTCAGCATGGGCTGTGACGGAATAATATTACCCCTATTCGAATAGTTGCCTTTAGCTGTACATAATCTAAACAGGCATTATCCTCCCAGAATCGCTTGGCAGCAAGCTAACGATTGATTACCATGCAAAAAATAAGAAGCTTTAGCCACTTTTATCGCTTCATGACAATAATTTGATGGATGCAATTAATGAAACACTTCTTATCCTGGCCCCGCAAGTCTCTATTCAACCTACTGCTAGTATCATATCTAGCGAGCCTTCTATCCTTTAATACGCTTGCCGCTCCAGAAAGTAAGCACGTTGCAATCACCCAGATTGTTGAGCACCCTGCCCTTGATGCAGTGAGAAAGGGCGTTAAGGATGTCCTCGCCGAGCATGACTGGAAAGACGGAGAAAATCTTAAGTGGGATTACCAAAGTGCACAAGGCGCACCGGCAACTGCAGCCCAAATAGCCAAAAAATTTGCAGGCGACAGGCCAGACGTATTTGTAGCTATCGCCACCCCTTCAGCCCAGGCTGCGGTAGCCTCTGCCAGAAATACCAACATAGTTTTTAGCGCAGTGACCGATCCTGTGGCAGCCAAACTGGTGAAGTCTTGGGAGCAACCGAGCAAAAACGTTACAGGCGTGTCGGACCTAACACCGATAAAACTGCATTTAGAGATGATTAAAGAGGTCCTCCCTGCCAGTAAGCAACTCGGTATTATCTACAACCCAGGAGAAGCTAATTCTGTTTCACTTCTCAAGCTAATCAAGCAACATGCTGAAGAGCTGAACCTTCAAGTAATTGAAGCAGTCTCCCCCAAGTCCTCGGATGTGCAAACTGCAGCTCGCTCATTACTCGGCAAGGTTGATGCAATTTACCTCCCTACAGACAACACAGTCATCTCTGCTATAGAAGGTATCATCAAAATTTCTGAGCAAGCAGACATTCCTGTTTTTGCCGGCGACACCGATAGTGTCGCTCGTGGCGCCATCGCGGCCTTAGGGTTTAACTACTATGAAGTGGGCCGACAGACAGGCAAGATCGTTGTGCAGATTCTTCAAGGCCAATCACCTGCTGATATTCCGGTTCAAGGTGTCATGAATACAGAGTTGTTTGTTAATCCTGGCGCAGCAAAGCGTATGGGCATAACACTTTCGCCAGAGTTTATCTCTAAGGCTAAATCACTTGTTGAATAGTTTTGCCTTATTCGGCGCCTTAGAAACCGGCTTCATTTTTGCGCTGGTCGCATTTGGAGTCTTTCTTTCTTTTCGAGTCCTGGATTTTCCAGACCTTACTGTTGACGGGTCTTTTCCCTTAGGGGCCGCTGTCGCCGCGGCACTGATTGTTGCTGGCGTAAACCCTCTTATCTCGACGCTCTGCGCTTGCTTAGCCGGCGCCCTTGCAGGCTCAGTGACAGCGATATTAAATGTGAAACTAAAAATTTTGCATTTACTTGCATCAATCCTGACTATGATCGCGCTTTATTCCATTAACCTGCGAATAATGGATGGCCCGAACATCGCGTTGCTCGGCGTTGATACCTTGTTAAGCCCGCTAGATAAGCTAAGTATTGCTACTTATGAGATTCCTTATTATGTCGCCTACCCAATTTGCTTCGGTATCATTAGTCTTATTACTTTCACCCTGCTTTTTATGTTCCTGCGTAGTGAAATTGGTTTAGCAATGCGCGCTACAGGCTCTAACCCCAGAATGGCTCAGGCCAATGGCGTCAATACTTCGTTAATGGTTATTCTTGGGATGTCACTATCTAATGCCCTTGTCGCCCTGGCAGGCGCTTTATTTGCTCAAAGTCAGGGTAGCGCTGATGTAACTATGGGGGTCGGCATCATTATTATCGGCCTTGCTTCTGTGATAGGCGGCGAAGCCTTGATTAGCCCGAAGAACCTGTTTCGCTGGATCCTTGCCTGCCTGATTGGCTCACTACTCTATCGCCTGGTTATTGCCGTGGCACTTAACGGTGAATTATTAGGCCTTAAAGCTCAAGATCTCAATTTGATCACGGCTATTTTGGTAACGCTCGCAATTGTTGCCCCAAATATCAAAAGCGCCATTAAAGCACGCACGAGGTTCGGCCAATGATCTCAATGAGCAAGGTAGATGTTAGTTTTAATCTCGGCAGCCCCTTAGAAAACCATGTATTAAAGGGAATCGACCTGACTATTCCTAAGCATCAATTCATTACAGTTATTGGCAGCAACGGTGCAGGTAAATCAACCTTACTGAACGCCCTGTCTGGTGAAGTCGCTGTTCAAACAGGACAAATTCACTTAGATGATCAAGACATCACTAAGCTTCCTGTACATAAAAGAGCCCGATGGATAGCGCGAGTCTTCCAAGACCCCTTAACTGGCACCTGTGAAGACCTGACGATTGAGGAAAACCTTGCACTAGCGCAGGCACGCACCTCACGAAGGGGGTTACAGCGAGCCGCTCGAAGAGAGTTCAAACAAAGCTTTATTAATAAGTTGAAGAGCCTGGAGCTTGGCCTGGAATATCGTTTAGAAGATAAAATTGGACTGTTGTCAGGCGGTCAACGACAAGCGGTCAGCCTCCTAATGGCAGCGCTTCAACCTTCAAAATTACTACTGCTTGACGAACATACTGCTGCCCTGGACCCGAAAACAGCCAAATTTATCCTTAACTTAAGCGAAGAGATTATTCGTAGCGAAAAACTAACTGCCTTAATGGTTACACACAGCATGAATCAGGCCTTAAGCGTTGGCGATAGAACCTTGATGCTTCATCAGGGCCAGGTTGTTCTTGATGTCAGTGGCAAGCAGCGCGAAGGTATGAACAGCCAAGACTTACTGGATCAATTCCATAAGAATCATGACGCCTTGGATGACGATAAATTAGTACTTTCCTAAACTGGCACTGACTCTTACAAAGACATTTAGTGCCGAAAGTGACTCACAACACCCGTCGCCTGATCGAGTGTTAAGCCATATTCAGACACTAAATACGCCACTTCTCGCTGCTCAGACTGACTCATACTCAAATGCAAAGAAGGCTCTTCCTCTTTATTCTTTCCAGCGACTACCTCTAATTGGCCGCGACGAATACGCAGTTTTCTTCGTCGCTCATGCTCCTGCTCTCGAACAAGCTGGACAAATGAGGATGCGAAAATACCAGCGGGCATCGCTGCGATCCCGACACCACAAACCATGACCAGCGCACCAAAAAGCTGTCCTCCGACAGTAATAGGCGTCACATCTCCATAGCCAACGGTCGTCAGTGTCACAACAGCCCACCATAAACAAGCAGGGATACTGCCAAAGGCTTCAGGCTGTTCAACCTTCTCGAAGATATAAATGCCTGTCGCGGCGATAAACATTAAGATCATCATCACCAAACCTGCTGCCAGTAAGGTGTTCTTATTCTCACGAAAGACACGAGCAATCATCAATAATGATGCAGAATAGCGGGTTAGCTTAAGCACCCTTACCATCGATATCAGCTTAAGAATACGCAGATCACCAAAAGCATCGCCCGGCAGTAGCAGTAAGAGGAGTAAAGGCAAGAAAGAGAAAAGATCGATTAGGCCCATCGGCGAACGAATATATAGCCAACGCTTTCGCCCGCTAGTCATATGAGTCGCATGAGGTGTTTCTGCCGCTACCCAATAACGCAACAGATACTCAAATGCAAAAACGACCACAAAGCAGATATTAGCAATGAGTACCCAGTCGCCCATTTGCTCCCTGAAGCCTGGCAGAGAACCAAGTACGACTTCAAGAATATTAAGAATAATAACTAATGAGAGAAAGACCGTCACTATCAAGGAAGGAAAGAAATCGGCCGAAGGCTCGTTGAGGCAGCGATACCAAAAAGCGCGGGCAGTAGTACTCATGTCGTTAACACTTCTTTTATTGTAATAGCGACAATATAGCTCGACTCAAGCCTTCATCCAAGCTCAAATCAAAGCATTTACATCAACTGTTCTGGCTAAACAGGTAAATGAGCAGCAAGAAAGTAACAAACCAGAAACCTGACAGAAGCTTCCAGAACATTAAAGTATTGGCACTCTTCTGCACCACTGGGTCCGCTTTCAGAAACTCAGGGTTTGGCTGCAGCAGGTCCTTCATAAAGTCATCGATCGTTCTATACCGTTCTTCAAGATCAAAAGACGTCCCTCTCTTCAAAGCACCGTCAAACCATTCTGGTATCACCGGGTTATTTGAACTGGCTTCAGTGTACCGTAACTGATCATAATCAAAGGCACTTCTGCACTGCTCTATTTTATCTCCATAAGGCAAGGTGCCTGTAAACATTTCATAGGTAATGGTTGCTAGCGAGTAGACGTCCCCCTGGATCCCGGGGTTATGTCCGCGTAGATAAAGCGGGTCTGAGTAGCCAGCTGTACCCAAAACGCCATCAGGAATAATAGGGCTCACGCACTCAGACAAACCGGCAACAAATACTGACCCGAAGTCCAACACCAAGGCCTTGCCCTCTTCAGTCACCATAATATTTCCGGGCTTCAAGTCTTGATGTACCGCCTCGTTTTGATGAAACGCTTTTAAGCCCTCTGCAACTTGTTTAACGATATTGATAGCACGCTTTGGACTCGGTGGCTGGTTCTTTCTCAGCCATTTATCTAAGCCCTCTCCCTCGACATACTCCATGAGGTAATATAGAAAACTGCGCTTGCGGTCTTGTCGAATAATCTTGACCACATTAGGGTGCTGTATGCGAATACCTATCCATTCTTCCTGGATAAACCGGTCAATATAAGCGGTATCTTCCTCAAAGTTTGGTGAGGGCGTCTTCATCGCCAACAGCTCGCCTGACACTTCATCTTTTACTAGATACAACTGGCTTCGACTCGAAGCAAATAACTCTTTTTGGACGACAAAACCATCCAGTTTCATACCCTTTTCTAAAGCTGGCGGGAAAGGTAGGCGTGTCAGTTTCGCACTATAATCATCAAGGTTTTCGAAAGGCAGCTGTTCAACAATACCCACAACGGCACTGATATTGTCATCGGTTTCGCCTTCTCGTGCCAAATCTAGAAATTTGTCCGCGATAAACTCAGCCGGCTGGTCCATCGCCAGCGTTTCGATTATTCTCGCTTCCTCGATAAAGTCATGTACACCATCACTACACAGCAATAAGCGATCACCGGCTTCAAGAGGAATTCGCCCATAATCGAGGTGCAAGCGATTATCCATACCGATGGCGCGAGTAAGAAAAGTTTTACCGCCGCCTAAAGAAGCGACATGATCAGTAGTACATTGGGCGAATTCGCCTTCTCTCAGCAAAAATATTCGACTATCGCCAACATGAAAAAAGTGCGCGGTACGACCTTTGATGACGATGGAGCTGAATGTAGATAAGTAACCTTTAGTATCAGACGAGAACTCGTGACTCTTACGAAAAAGCTTGAGGTTAATCGTTGATAGAATCTGCTCTCCGCACTTACTGACTGACCAGGTGTCAGGCGTCTGGAAATATTCCTCAATAAAACGTTCAACAGCCGTATGGCTTGCTTCGCGCCCCGCTTCAGCTGATGAAACACCGTCGGCAACGACGAGTGCACAACCTTTATTGTTAAGCAGATAGCTATCTTCTGGAACCTTGACGCCAGCCGAGTCTTCATTGATCGGTTTTATACCGGCGTCTGTTGAAAATGCAGCATCAATCTTAAGAATCTGGGCCATCGAGAAATCCTGAGTTTAGTGCTATAGCGTTACCTTAACGCAAAAATGCCCGCCGATGAAATAAGCCACCAGCAGGCACTCTAGACTAGCAAGTTTCTAACTAGCCAACATCAATCATATGAACTGTGCCATCTGGCAGTACTTCAGAGATCTGTCCTTTTGGCTCATCCATCATTGCAGCAATGAAGAATACAATCAGTGCAGAACAACCGATCACCAAGAAGAAAGTACTGTAATCTACAAAGCTCAAAACAGTTAGGTAAGTTACTGCACCGACGTTACCATACGCTCCGGCCATACCTGCAATCTGACCTGTCATACGACGTTTGATCAGTGGAACTACCGCAAATACCGCACCTTCACCAGCCTGAACAAAGAACGAACAGCACATGGTTGCAATCACAGCAGCGGGGATCCACCAAGATGAATCAACCTGGCTCAATACAAAGTAGCCACATGCCAAACCACCAATCAAGAACATTAGAGCTTTACGACGACCAATGTGATCAGAGAACCAACCGCCAGTTGGACGTGCAACCAAGTTCATGAAGGCAAAGCCTGAAGCCAATAGGCCCGCTTTGACAGGATCAAGACTTTCAAAAGTTTCCAAGAAGAATAGAGGCAACATTGATACAACCGCTAGTTCTGAACCGAAGGTAACGAAGTAAGACCAGTCTAGAATCGCAACTTGCTTAAAGTGGTACTTATCAAGCTCTTGGACACCGTTTGTCAGATTTTCTTTATTTACATTCCAGATAGAGTAAGTTTGGAAAACATATAGAGCGACCAAACCCGCCCAAATAACGTAAACAGCAGTCTGACTTAAGAGAGCAACACCCGTTGGAGATAGTTTCCAAGCCAACACAGCTAAGGCTGCATACATTGGAATATTCATGAACAAGTATAGGTAAAAGTCACCCCAGCTTGTTACTTCCAAACCACCTGCTTTCTTAGGCTTAAAGTAGGTTGAACCTTTTGGCGTATCACGTACTACCTGATAGTAAATAAGGCCATAGATACTAGCAACAATACCTGTTGTACCTAATGCATATCTCCAGCCATCTTCTCCACCGTACATCATTGCCAGCGTAGGCAATAGCATAGCCGATGCAGCTGAGCCAAAGTTACCCCAACCACCGTAGATACCTTCTGCGATACCGACAGACTTATGAGGAAACCATTCGCCAACCATGCGGATACCGATTACAAACCCGGCACCAACAAAGCCCATTAAAAAGCGCATCATTGCGAGCTGCTCATAAGATTGAGCCAGTGCGAATGCTATACACACGACGCCTGCCAGTACAAGTAAAGTACTATAAACCTTTCTGGGCCCTAGTTTATCCACCAAAATACCGATGACGATACGTGCTGGAATTGTTAGCGCAACGTTCAGAATCATCAGGGCTTTGACCTGCTGACTCGACATATCAAACGCTTCTTTCATAAACACCAAAAGCGGAGCATGGTTAAACCAAACCATGAAGGTTAAGAAAAAAGCAAACCACGTAAAGTGGAGTGTTTTAATCTTGGGGTCGCCAAAAGCGAACAGGTTTATTTTAAGATCAGTGGACATAAAGCCTCCTATACAAAAAAGGGGTATGACGCTATTCTGCTTCGTGTGTAGGGTTTCCTACTTGATATGAGTCAAGTAAGGCAGGGCCTGAGAATGCCCCGGCACAGCGCATATACCTACTTTATTTTTTACTCCCTTGCCACAAAGCCAGCAGGCATCACAAAGCCTACTCACTTATAGGTAGGCGACTCATACCCCCTAACTCAAAAGGGTTAGAACAAACATGCACAAGGTTTTTTTGATTTAATAGGTATCAATCACTTTAATAGATAAACGAGCTCCTCTGTACCAACAATACCTTTGAGGATAAACCGAGTTAAACAGCCTTCGATCAGAGCGTCATAATGAATTTTGAGATCCCTGGCGCAGCCAGAGCCTTAACCATTGCCACCATAGCATTTGCTGCTAATTTTTCGGTATGGACACTCTATGCCGTTTTGGGGCTTGAACTTCAAAACAGCTTAAGCCTAAGCGCAACACAGTTAGGATTATTCTTTTCGGCCCCGGTTCTAACCGGTGCACTAGGGCGTATTCCTGCTGGCTGGCTTAGCGAGCGCTACAACCCCAAGAGCCTATTCACCCTACAAATGCTTCTTAGCACACCGCCACTATTCATCCTGCCTCACATCGAGACTCTGGAAGGCTACCTATTACTTGGCTTGTGGATCGGTATTAGTGGCACATCTTTTACCATCGGCATTCGTTATATCACCGACTGGTTTGAAAGTAACCGACAAGGCACTGCCATGGGTATATTTGGTGCAGGTAACACCGGCTCAGCCATTACCCTTGCACTTGCCCCAATTATTGTTGCGAACTGGGGTTGGGACAGCATTGGTCCTATCTATGGGGTTGGTTTACTCATTATGGCTTTTCTGTTCTGGCTAATAGCACCTACCCGCCCCTATACCCCGACAAAACTTCAAGCCGAACTTAGCACCCTACAAGCACTTAAATCCATCCAGATTTGGCGCTTCGGTCTATATTACTACTTTGTCTTCGGTAGCTTTTTAGCGCTAATCCTCTGGCTCCCACAGTATTATGCTTCCGCTTATAAACTCAGCTATAGCCAAGCGATGGCCTTTACGCTTTTCTTTGTTGCCACCTCTGGCATGGTTCGAGCATTAGGAGGCTGGTTTGCAGACCGCTATGGTGGTCGCACCGTTAACTGGGCAGTATTCTGGATATGCTTAGTTTGCTTGTTCTTCTTGTGCTATCCGCCGACCACGATGACCATACATGGCGTGCATCAAGATGTAGAACTGGCTATCGAAATTAACGTCTGGTTCTTCAGTACATTGATATTTATTATCGGTATAGCCCAGGGCTTTGGGCGAGCAAGTGTGTATAAGACAATTCATGAATACTACCCTCAGCAAATGGGGCTTGTTGGTGGCTTAGTGGCTGCAATTGGCGCCTTAGGCGGCTGCACACTCCCTATCGCTTTTGGCCTAGCCGTTGACTGGATCGGCATCCATAGCGCATGCTTCATGGTTTTATATGGTGTGCTCGCTTGCTGTATGACTGTCATGTTCCTTGCTATCAAGACTGATCGCTTTAACCAGCGCGTGCAACATGCCACCAGTCATAACTTCCTAGATGATGATTAAGCATCATCTTTAAACTTTATTACTACATTGCTTATACAAGAGAGATATCCCTATGGGTCACAACGTCAGCCAAGAAACCATCCCTTTAAACATTGCCGTATTAACGGTTTCAGACACTCGCACTGAAGACAATGACACATCAGGCCAACTTCTGGTAGAAAAGTTAAACTCGGCTGGGCACAAGCTCGCAGACAAAAAGATTGTCATTGACGACATATATAAAATTCGCGCTGCGCTCTCGACATGGATTGCGAGTGATGACACCCAAGTTATTATCATTACCGGTGGTACAGGCTTTACTAGCCGAGATAGCACCCCTGAAGCCGTTACCCCTTTGCTTGATAAGGTCGTCGATGGTTTCGGCGAGCTTTTCCGACAAATATCTCTTGAGCAAATTGGCACCTCAACCGTCCAGTCTAGAGCACTAGCGGGCATGGCAAACAAGACCTTACTATTCTGCCTACCAGGTAGCACCAATGCCTGCCGCACTGCCTGGGATAATATAATCGACTCACAAATTGACAGCCGTCAAGGCCCTTGCAACTTTGTACCCCAGCTAAAAGGCATTGATTTCGCTGCATGTCTTGATCGAGAAAAAAGAGATAACTCTTAGATTTTCAAATACTTAAACTAAAACTTCGAGTTCATCTTAAAACACTATACCTCCAGACTTACCCATCAGGAGGTATAGCCCCTTACTCCCTTTATCCGATTGCCCCCCCAAAACCAAAAGCGTTAAATAGGTCACATCCCTTGCAAATTTAAGACACAAGAGCAAGGAGTCTTTTAGAACTTATATCAATTAGGATATCGCTTATGAAGAACGCTTTAAGTCTATCAATCTCGATGATCGCTCTCGGACTCTCTGCAGCAGCTCCAACGTTTGCAGCAGAAGAGGCAGACTCAATTACTGCCGCGATTGCGGGCGGCGATGCATCCCTTGCGCTACGTTATCGTTTTGAATATGTAGATGATTTCACCAACCGTGAAGCTTTAGCATCCACAGTGAAAACACGTTTAACCTACAAGACGCTTTCATACAATGGCGTATCCACTACGCTAGAAATGGATAACAACAGTGTTGTCGGTGAAGACAACTACAGCGACAGTGGAGCTGATCCAGATGAAGAAGCAGTAGTGCTCGATGCTACGTATACTGAAATTAACCAGGCATATATCGATTTTGCTGCGCCAGCTGATACGCTCGTTCGCTACGGTCGCCAGCGCATCAACCTAGATGGCCAGCGTATGCTAGGCGGCGTGGGCTGGAGACAAAACGAACAAACTTATGATGCTTTTACCCTAGTTAACACAGCACTACCAGACACAACATTGATATTCTCTAATGTTTATAACGTAAACACCTTTACCGGAGGCGATATCGACGGCAACGACCATCAAGTTTACTACGTAAACAACAAGAGTATTGACGGCTTGGGCTTAAGCGCTTACTTCTTGGACCTGAAAGATATTCATGACACTTTCGGTATCCGAGCAAACGGTAAAGTGAAAGCAAGTGACGACCTTACTGTCCTTTATACCGCTGAATTTGCCCAACAAACTACTGACGATGATAATGAGCATGAAACGAATTATCTTAACCTTGAAGCAGGTGTAAATGTTTCAGGCTTTACCGCTAAGCTGGGTTACGAAACTCTTGGCTCAGATGACGGTAATGCCATGTTTAAGACACCTCTTGCAACCAAGCATAAGTTCAACGGTTGGGCTGACAAGTTTGCTGCTGAAAAAGGAACTGACGGCTTAGTAGACACCTCGCTTAGCATTTCAACCAAAAACTACGGTCCTAAGATCGCGGTAATCTACCACCAGTTTGACGCCGATGAAGGTAGTGCAGATTTAGGTAGTGAAATTGACATTCTAGTTGCCAAGAAGTTTTCTGATAACTACACAGGGCTAATCAAGCTTGCCGATTACAGTAAAGGAGACTCGGGCGAGGATACTACGAAAATTTGGGTGCAGCTCGCAGCTAAATTCTAGTCTCTTAGGTTAATTTTTACTGCTAGCGGAGGTTTCTTCCACCTCCGCTTTTTTTATGCCCGATAGCCACAAAATATCCCCGTGAATTCCAGCATTTTTTTTGATCAGTGCTAAACTAAACGAATCAATAAAAACAAAGCACTTACGAGAGCCTCAGATACCGGATAGAACTAAGTCTTATCTTTTTAAATCTGGCCCTAAATACGCTACGTAAGTGAGTTTGGGAGACACTGCCAATGCTTAGCGAGAACACCCAACAAACCGTCATTGCAGCAAAGGTTGCCGCTGAGCTCTATCATGCTCAGGAGATTACTCGAAGCTTATCTATTTCTTCCAAAAATTTGCGCGTACTCGCTAAACGTATTGGCGAAAGCGCAGCCGGTCTAGCTGTTTTGGCAACCTTTTATGATGAGTGTTCACGTGAATCCATATCCTTGGCCGACCTGGTGAGTACCATGACTGTTGAAACCGCCAATAAAGCCGTTCGCGAGTGGCGTACCAGTTTATTTGAAGAGAAGCTTGAAAAAGCCTATAGAGTGATGGAACCGGACAAAGTACCTCAGATCGTCCAACAACACATCCAGGGGCGCCCTCAACGCGAGCAGCAAAGCCGTGAACGCATTGCACGCTTTAACCGCGAACTAAATGACCTTCTGACGGAAATGCAAAAGAATATTCGTAGCATCGCCGTTATTGCTGTTAATTCCAAAATCGAAGCGCCTCGAACTGGCGAACATAGCCCTGTTTTACTCGATATGGCGCATAACGTTGAAGAGATGATCAAGCGCATCCTTTACCATATCGATAAAGCGTTAAAGTTTTTATCTACTAACAATAAACTAATCTAGGCACGCACATGAAATCTCAAGCAATATATCAAGAAAAGCATCAATGGATCTATTTCGGAAGAGACCCTGACAAGCCTGAAAAAATTATTGATTCGAATCAGTTTATGATCGTGAATAATCAACAAGCTGTTTTACTCGATCCTGGCGGTGTTGAGCTTTTTGCTCCTATGTTAAGCTCTGTCGTCAAATACATTCCTTTAGAGCAAATCACTCACTTGTTTGCTTCTCACCAGGACCCAGACATCATTTCGTCTTTGGGTCTTTGGGATCAGGTTATCCCAGATGCGAAACTTCATGGCCCTTGGCTTTGGGAAGGCTTCATACGACATTTCGGCATGAACAATATTTCTTACGAGGCGATACAGGATGAAGGCCGAACATTGGATCTGGCGGGCCTGTCTTTACAACTGATTCCCGCACACTACCTTCACTCTTCGGGCAACTACCATGTATATGACCCTGTCGCGAAGATCCTGTTCACTGGCGATGTTGGTGCGGCTCTTGAGCCTATCGACAGCCCAATGTTCGTCGATGATTTTGATGCACATATCCCGAAAATGAAAATGTTCCATCAACGCTGGATGCCTTCCAATGCAGCCAAAAATGACTGGATCAACCGCGTCAGAAAATTAGAGATCGACATGCTTCTTCCCCAGCACGGCCGAATATTCAAAGGTGAAAATGTTGGGAAATTCCTGGACTGGTTCGAGCAATTACAGGTAGGATCCGCCATTTCGCAGAAAGAATAGCCTTAATTTCGAATCGGAACACATGAAAAAACCTGAATTATTATCTCCCGCAGGCTCGCTCCAGAATATGGAGTACGCCTTCGCCTATGGCGCAGATGCAGTTTATGCTGGCCAACCACGGTACAGTTTGCGCGTCAGAGAAAACGAATTTAACCATATTGAAAACCTTGCTAAGGGCGTTGCTCGCGCACACAAGCTTGGCAAACAGTTCTATATCGCATCGAACATTAGCCCGCACAATGACAAGGTAAAAAGTTACCTTCGCGACATGGAGCAAGTCATTGCTATGAAGCCAGATGCGCTGATTATGTCTGACCCCGGCATTATCATGATGGTGCGAGAAAAATGGCCTGATGTGCCTGTTCACCTTTCAGTTCAAGCAAACGCGGTAAATTGGGCAACAGTGAAATTCTGGCAACAACAGGGCCTGACACGCGTCATTCTTTCGCGGGAACTATCCTTGGATGAAATTGCGGAAATTAAACAACGCGTTCCTGAAATGGAAATTGAAGTTTTCGTTCACGGTGCTTTGTGTATTGCCTACTCTGGCCGTTGTTTATTGTCCGGTTATATGACCCATAGAGACTCAAACCAGGGCGCTTGCACAAATTCCTGTCGCTGGAAGTACCAGACTCACGAAGCAGAACAGACTGATGGCGGAGAAATTGTTCCAAGCCAAGCAGTTGAAACCTACGACCCTAATGTTCAAACACTTTCACTTTCGGAAAGTTCTGACGTCCTAGAAAAAGTTTCCCCTTTATACCTACTACAGGAAAAAGGCAGACCTGGTGAGTACATGCCTGCTTATGAAGATGAGCACGGCACCTACATCATGAACTCCAAAGACCTACGAGCTGTTCAGCATGTTCAGCGCCTGATGGATATAGGTGTTGAGTCCCTGAAGATTGAAGGCCGTACCAAATCGTACTATTACGCTGCAAGAACTGCTCAAGTATACCGACAAGCGATCAATGATGCCGCCGCCGGCCATGAGTTCAACATGGCCTTGATGGACGACCTCGAAGGCATGGCTAATAGAGGTTTCACAGAGGGTTTTTACCGCCGCCATGTACCTGATGAATACCAAAACTATGAGACAGGCAATTCAACCTCAACTCAGCAACTATTCGTCGCAGACGTTCTGGAAGGTGACCTTGGCACAAATCGCATCAAACTTGAGGCGAAAAACAAGCTTTCTACTGGAGATCAGCTCACGCTGCTAACACCGGTAGGTAATATTTCCTTCACCGCAGCACAGCTATTCAACAGCAAGAACGGCCGAGAAATTGAGTCAGCTCTTGGCTCGGGTTATAAAGTTGAACTCGAGGTTCCGGAGCTTTCCAAGCTTAAGCTTACTCACGAAGCGCTTGAAAAAGGCTTAATTGTTAGAAATATCTAATCAAGGACAAATCTTCCTGTAAGCAGAGCCCGCTCCTCAAGGGCGGGCCTCCTGCAAAAGTGCTGATAGCATCCTAAGGCAGGCTCGGCCTTTGGCCGCGCACTATAAAAAGGCTCTGAGTCTTGTACCTTAATAGATCATTTGCTACTTTTTAGGTATTGATTCTTCCTTGCCCCCCCTCTAGCCTTAAAGATTGATTACTTAGTAGGCAGAGCTTTCCATAGCTCGCTAGCGGGCTAGTACATGCCTTCAGCTAAGCACGGTATGAAACCCGCTACCTACACAAAATAACCATAGTCATAGTGATACAATCCTCACTAGCTGGCATAGGAATCGTCAATGCAACCTAAACACGAGCTCAGCTCTCAACACCCAGCATTATTCAACCTTGGCTTTCGTGCATTTTTCGCCGGTGCTAGCCTCCTTTCTTTAGTCAGCATCGCCGTATGGTTACTCTTTCTAAACCAAGCCTGGTCTTTTAATTCAAATAGCATCAGCCCTTTTCAATGGCACGCTCATGAAATGATCTATGGCTACGCCGTGGCAGTAATCGCCGGCTTTTTGTTAACCGCAGTAAAAAACTGGACCGGCCTACAGACTCCTCACGGCAAACCGCTCATGATCCTCTTTTCTTTGTGGGCCCTGGCACGCCTAATGTGGCTGATTAACGTACTATCACTCGCTGCATTCTTCGACCTCATCTTTATCGTTTGTCTCGGCTACGCTATTGCCAAGCCGATCATCCAAGTCAAACAATGGCGTCAAATGGCGATTCTTTCGAAGCTAGTGCTGATTGCAGTCGGGAATGCCTTTTTCTATGCTCAAGCACTTGGTTTTAGTGATTCAGGTGCACATACATCCCTCTACGCAGGCCTCTATATCGTTGTCGGTCTGATCCTGACCATCGGGCGTCGGATTATTCCTCTTTTTATTGAACGAGGGGTAGGCTACGAAGTGACCTTGTTTAACTCTAGAATTCTCGATATCTCAAGTATGCTGGTCTTTTTAGTGTTTTTTATCGCAACCCTCTTTACCAACTATATCACCCTCGCGCAGACTGCTGCGGCACTCATGGTCATTATCACGACCATACGTATGATCGGCTGGTATACATCAGGTATATGGAAATCCCCTTTGCTATGGAGTTTCTTCGTAACCCTGGGTTCAATTACCATCGGCTTTTTAATTTTTGTATTTGAAACCAGACTTTCACTGTCGCCTTATTTGTCCATACATGCTTTTGCTGTCGGCGCTATTGGCGTTATGACCATGGGCATGATGGCACGCGTATCAACGGGCCATACAGGGCGAAACCTTAAGCATCTACCAAAGACTTTAGGGCCCGCCCTGCTTATTCTTTCTCTGGCTGCCATCATTAGGTTTTTTCTACCAGCCATTGCTCCGGGTAGTCACTTGCTTTGGGTCAATATTTCCGGTGGTCTGTGGATCATAGCATTTTCATTATTCTGCCTAGCCTTTATTCCCGTATGGACAAGCCCCCGTGTAGATGGGAAATACGGATAAAAAAATGCGCCGGTCACATTTCAATTAACCCGAAAGGTCGCACAATTGAGCGTTTGAGAATTTTACGTGCCAAGCAGTCAAACGGAGATATGCCTAATACCAGCGGGCTTACCTCTCAGACCATGCAGGCCTGCTTGGCAAAATAGAGTTGGCAAAGTAAGCGCCTGAGATCCCTCCAGACAAGTTAGTCATCCATACCTTGTCCTCCCACCCTGAATTTCCTGAAGCCTATATTTTCAGGCATAATATAAGCTTAAATTTTTGATTCAGGATATCCCATGCAAGAAATCACTATTCAAGCCCCCGATGACTGGCACCTTCACTTTCGAGATGGAGACATGCTCGCAGAAACTGTCCCGGCAACCGCTCGGTGCTTTAAGCGAGCGATAGTGATGCCTAACCTTGTCCCGCCTGTTGTTAACACAGAAATGGCACTTGCTTATAAAGCCAGAATTGAAAACGCTATACCTGAAGGAGTCGATTTCACTCCCTTAATGACCCTATATCTGACAAACGATACAAAGCCCGAAGACATTACTCGCGCCAAGCAAGCGGGCATTATTGCAGCCAAGCTTTACCCAGCAGGAGCAACAACCAATTCCGATGCTGCAGTTTCAGCCTTGAACGAGCTTTACCCGGTTTTTGAGGCAATGCAAGCTTGCGACATGTTATTACTGATTCACGGTGAAGTGACCTCTCATGAGGTTGATATCTTTGATCGGGAAAAGTTTTTTATTGAACAACACCTAGCCCCTATCACCGAAAAATTTACCGAGCTAAGAGTTGTTTTTGAGCATATCACAACCTCTGAAGCTGCTCAGTTTGTACAAGCAGGCTCAGACAAACTGGCCGCAACGATCACTCCCCAACACCTGCTCCTTAATCGTAATGACCTGCTCGTAGGCGGTATTCGGCCCCATAACTTCTGCCTACCTGTACTTAAACGCAACACCCACCAAACAGCGCTTAGAGAAGCTGTAAAGAGTGGCTCAAGCAAATTCTTCCTTGGAACCGACTCAGCACCTCACGAAAAGGCGAAAAAAGAGTCATCTTGCGGCTGTGCTGGCTGCTACAGTGCCTGGAGCGCTATAGAGCTTTATGCGCAAGTATTTGAGGACCTTGGAGCGATCGACAAGTTCGAAGGCTTTGCCAGCCATCACGGCCCAGATTTTTACCAACTACCACGCAATACCAGTACTATCACACTTCAAAAAGAAGAATGGACCATCCCGGAGCAAATCATTCTCCCTAATGGCAATCCAATTGTTCCTTTTTATGCCGGGCAAACAGTTAACTGGAAGCTAAAAACAAAATAACTCCAGATCTCACCGTCTTGGCCGATATAAGCCAAGACGCCGCTGATTGCGGTCGTTATTTTTTCTACAAACATTGTAGAAATACGTAAGCATACTAGACTTATTCAAACAAGCTAAAACGATTGCTTCTAGTGACACTGAGGCCAGACTTGCTCGCTAAATAGGCTCGTCTTGTCGTTCGCACTCGAAACATTTTAGCGCTCGGTTCTTACACTGGTGATAAAGGTCACTCAATGAAATATGAATACGCTTGTCTGCTTTTCCTGCAGGTTCTCGCAACTGGCTGGCTAGTCATCGCACCGCCGCTACCAAGCTACGTCATCGTTCCCTTAGTGTTCATGACAATGATCGTTGGCTTTATGATTTGGCAACGCATTGAGCGATCTTTAGTGCCCTATGACCAAACACCGCGAGCAAAACGGGCGGCAAGAGAAAAGCAGGCGCAAATTGAGTTATTCGATAAAATCCACCATATGATGGATGAAAAAATTGCGCTTATCGCCCAGCTTGCAGAGGATACTGAAAAACTTACACACTCGCTTTCTGACGATACGACACAAACTGCAGAGACAATCGAACGGGCAGACAGCTATGCTAAATCATTATCAAAATCTTTAGATGAAAACCTTGAGCCCAGCACACTAGAAAGCCTCAACAACTTTGGAGAAGTTTCGAATCAGGCCTTAGCCCAGCTGATTCAGCAATTTGAAAACATTCAGGCGGCTTCTGTTACTTTAAACCAGAACTTTGACGATATTGATGCACGTTTTCATGAAGTAGTTGAGCATCTAGAAGATATAAACAAGATCAACTCACAAACCAACCTCCTTGCGCTCAATGCCGCGATTGAAGCCGCTCGAGCAGGCGATGCAGGAAGAGGGTTTAGCGTTGTTGCAGATGAAGTGCGCACGCTTTCAGTTCAAACAGATGATTTTAATGACAAGATCAGCGCTAAACTGGCAGAAACCGAAACCATGTTCAAAGAGTCTGTTGAGTGTCTGGATATTGCTGCCCAAGCCGACCTATCCAACACCCACCAAGCAAAGGAGACATTGCTAAGCTTATGGGAGCATTTGCAACCTGAGGACCCAGAAAATAATCCCAACCTGCCCTTGATCGCCTCTCTCAAAGAGGAAATAGAGCAGTTATATAACATTTCAAATACCGAGAAACTGTCCAGCGATGCAATTCAACAGAAAGCATACAAAGTTTATCAGGATTCGCAGCACTTCAAGGACTTCTTCGGTCCTATATTGAGTGATTTCAAGCAGCTATATAGCTGTAAAGACGAAGACCAGCAAGAAATTCTCCGACGCGCACTCTCTAAGCGAGTAAATAAAATCCCCTAAGTCTTACTTTTACTGGTACAGACAAGACAAAGCTATTACGTAATGTTAATATCACTTTCACACAAAGTTACAATTCTTTAGTTAGAATTTTAACTATCGGATAAGGATTTCAGGATCTTGGCTCATACATACCTATAAGATATAGAGATTAGCAGCGTTACTCTATTAATAACTGCACATTACGCAGAAGCCCGTTTTAGATTCTTTACGTTTATTCCAACTGTTGAAATCGCGCATACCACTATACATTTGCGGTTTTTAGCCCTTTCTTGCGTCATTTTATAGGAAGGGGCGAGTTGTTGAATTATGCCTGTCCATAATGAATATTTCGAATGTACAACTATGAAAGCAAAAGATACAAGTCAAATAGCACTCTCCAAACTATGTACACTGCTAATGTGTTTGTTCTTAAGTGGCTGCGAATTTTTTGATAGCGACCGGCAAGATAACAATGTTGATGGACGTGCTGTTAAAGGCGTCATCAGCAACGGCATAATCAGCGCATACCGAGCCGAAGATAATAGCCTGATCACACAAACACGCAGCGACTCATCCGGCTATTTTTCACTAGACTTAAACGAACTTGAAGATGGCACGCTCGTTCTACTCTCACTAAGCGTAGATACTGATACTCGCATGCTTTGCGACCTGGTAGAAGGCTGTATTGAAAAAATATCTGGCCAAACACTTTCGTTTGGTGAAGCAGTCAGACTCCCAGCTTATTTTCAACTCTTAGGTCTAACAAGCAAGCAAACCCACTCCACAACGTTTCTTTCACCTTTAAGTCACCTTATTGTTAAAACTGCGCAGTCTCTGCCTCAGGGCTTAAATGCGCAAAACATAGTAACAGCCACTCAGTGGGTCATGGAAAGTTTTGACTTAGAGAGCGACCCCTTAACTACCCCAACACTTGACCTAACAAAGCTCTCGGATGCAAGTGACGAATCTCTAAAGCAAGCAATTCTAAGCGCTTCTCTTTATGAGCACGCGCTTGATACAGAGTGGATAGGCACGAACCAATTGCTTGATCATATTCCCTTAGCGAACGTGTTCTACACAGCAAGCGACCTAGCAGAGCAGCTTTCTGCATACCTGGACACCTACTCTGACAACGGAAATAGTTATGCTAGCGCACTGAGCAGTATCACCAATGATGCTCAAAATATTGCAGAAGATCTCGACAGCGCTGAGCTTCAAATTCAAACTCAACCGCAGTCCATACATACCAGTGAATCACAAAGCTTTTCTTTGTTTGTTCTCGCATCCGGAGCGGGAAGCTTAAGCTATCAGTGGCAGAAGGATGGCGAGAATATCCCGGGCGCGACAGCAAGCTCCTACAATAAAACGAGCGCTCAACTTAGCGATTCTGGTTTATATAGTGTCACCATTTCCAACAGTGAGGAAACTATCCACTCGCTAGAAGCCCTTGTCTCAGTGGAAGAAAACGTGTTACCCGTCAGCATATCCCAGCAACCTAGCGCTAGCATCGTCACTGAAGGGGAAACAATCTCTCTCAGCGTCTTAGCGACTGGCGGAGATCCAATCAGCTATCAATGGCAAAAGAACGGCTCCTTAATTCCTGGCGCAACACATAGCACTTTAACGATTAGCCCAAGTTCAATAAGTGACACGGGAAGTTACCGAGTATCGATTAGCAACAATGTTTCCCAGGTTTATTCAAACTTTGTCAGCGTTACCGTCAATGAACAACTTGCAGCACCCAGCATTAACTCGCACCCCGTTTCATTAACAGTATCCGAAGGAAGCTCCGCTTCATTTAGCGTCAACGCTGGCGGTGGAGGCTTTCTGACTTACCAATGGCGACACAATGGCACGGATATTAGCGGCGCATATAGCAATACCTTAAGCCTAAACTCAGTCGAGTTAAGTGATGCAGGGAGCTATGATGTGACAGTTAGTAACACGCAAGGCTCCGCTACATCTTTCAGTGCAAACCTAAGCGTATTATCTATAAGTGTACCGGTAAGCATAACCCAGCAGCCCTATTCACAAGAGATCAACGCGGGTGAAAGTGTAGACTTAACAGTTCGCACTAGCGGAGACGGCCCATTCTCATATCAGTGGCTATTCAATGGCGAAGAGTTAGTTGGCGCTAATTCGCAGGACTTGAGCATCAGCAATGCGGGTATCGAAGATACCGGCTTATATTCTGTAGTCGTCAGTAATGCCAGCAGTGAAGCTTACTCACAAGAAGCCTTGGTCTCGGTTAACTCTCTACCTTCTTCACTCGAGCTAAGCTGGTCTGCGCCAAGCACACGTGAAGACGGCAGCGCACTGGAAAGTAGTGAAATTTCAGCATATGTTATCGAATATGCTTATAACAACACCGAGCTAAACCAAAGCATTCGTATTAACAGCACAGGTAGTGAGACCTACAACTACATAATCAGCGATGTGCAATCAGGAACAATGTACCTGCGTATTGCAACAGTCGATAGCAATGAGATTCAAAGCCAATTCTCTGAAACGATTTCTATCGACATCCCTTAAAGCACTTGTTAACGCTATTCAGCCACAGAGGTGAATAGCGTATCTCCTCTCCTTAGCTAGAAGTGTTGGCATACGCGACTCTTAGTTATTACCAAACTTCCTAGGCCTGTTAAAACGCCAGAAGTCCATTTCCTCTTCCCTTTGAATCGTAACAGCTTCATGCTCAAAGTATTTTTGCCTAAGCTCGGCAAGAGACTCATCAAGCTGTTCTGCATCAAGGCTCGCCACCAATTCAGCTCGCTCAGCCATATAGGCGTAACCAGTTTGCCATCTCGCCTCACGTTCTTGGTCCTTTGCAGCAAGTGTTTCAATTTGCTCTTCTGAATAACCTAACTGGCGCCGAATATTATCTATCTCTATCTGTCGCTCTTCAGCAGGCATTTCAGACAAACCCTTTTGAACAGAGCTAAGGTTAAAAAAGGCTCGAGAGATTACCCCTTCACTAAGGGCTGCGTCCTGGACACTTCCAGCTAAATTTTCATCAATTGCACTACGAAGTTGAAATAGCTTTTCATCCAGGCTCGTCTCATTTGATTGATCTAGCTGATGAAAAACTTCCTGCATTCTAAGTTTGCTTTGGTTAAGGTTATCTTTCTCATCTTGCCAAATTAGTTCGGCATCACTGCCAAAAATTTCTCTACGCTTTTCCCAGAGCATACCGTTTTTTGCTAAAGGAGATAATTCTTCCAGGTATAAATACTCTTCTGAAACCCAGTTTTGGTAGCGCTCTAAACCTTCAATGACACGAAAAATAGACTCGGCAAATTCAGGGAACGCTGCAAGCACAAGGCGAGTAAAACGCTCCTCCCCACTTTCCGGATACTTTTCCAATATATAACGTTTTACTGTTAAAAGACTCGCTTGAACCTTCAACTCGGCAATATTTTCTTTATAGTCTGCTCTTAGCTGAGCTAATATCTGAAGATCAAAGTCATCGTATTCCGAAGCGCCTAACTCAGTTTCGTTAACAGCTTGAACCGGCACCTCCAGGCTATAATTTCCTAAGATACTCTCTGGCTCCAGAGAGGTATTTGCTATATCCATCGAGTTAACGCTCAACTGATAGACAGTAACACTACCAGCTACCACTACCAGCCCAATAATCGATTTCTTCATTGATTATCATTCCTTAAAATGAAAACAACCCACTTGCTTCACAAGTGGGTTGCCTAATTAAGATATCCAATAGATAGCCTGCTACGATATCAGGTCGCAGGCCCTATCCTCTTTTATAACATTGGCTGCAATACTGGCCAAATAAGGTCAGCGAGCTTTTGCGAGCCACTGGTCGCAGGATGGATACCATCAATAATAATATCGCGGTCATTGATTACTGAGCGAGGGTCGATAAAGGTACAATTTGCTGTAGAGTTCGCACATGCCTGGGCTAAACGCATATCGCCATAATCAACCGCTTCTTCCACATCATCCAACCAAAGTAGTGCATTTTTAGGGTAGTAGTAGCCAAGGAAGATAACGTTTTCAACACCATTTGCATCGATATTATTCAACAAATTAACGACATCAACATACAAGTCGTCAATCAGGTTTTTACAAGAAGAGCTTAAACCCCACCACTGATACCACTCTGTCTTACAGTTGTACCAGTCAAACATAGTAATGATAGGGATAAGAATATCGTTACCTGCAGCATCCATAACGATCGTCTGGATATTCGGATTATCGTTCTTGGCAATCTCGAATTGCGTTGCAATATCAGTTGCATAGATACCGCCCGTTACTTCTGCACCCGAGATAGTATATTGACGGAACGTTTCTCCAGCATAGTCTTCAAGAATATCCTGAATCTTACCGGATAAAGCGAAAATCGAATCCCCAATGGTTACAACTTGATCGTTGTCAGCGTCTGTTACACGGTCATTGCTGACTAGACTACCAACACCGCCACAGCCTGTGAGTCCCGCAGAAATAAGTAATAATGCGATTATTTTCTTCATAATGAGTCCTTTTTATTTTATGTAATGATTGTTTTGTATAATCTTTTTACACAACATCAGCCCACGCTAGACTTGATGTAAAAAAGGCACATTAGCATTATTAGCCGGCGCCTCTCCATGACAGCACTTGCCTGTTTTTGACATTTGCGGTCACGAGTTCAAAGTTGTCGACCCGGTCTCGACTCTGAGTTATCTCAGGCCAGGTCATCTCGATACACAACAAGCTCATCCTCCTCACCATCTTTGACAAAGTAATAGGCGAGCATGGGTAATAGGGTAATTGAGCCAAGCATATTCCAAAGAAACATGAAGGTTAACAGTATCCCCATATCCGCTTGAAATTTGATCGGCGAAAAGATCCAGGTTGTAGTACCGATAGCCAGGGTCAGCCCTGTAAAAGCAACGGCTTTACCCGTTGAGTGGAGCGTATGGAAATAAGCTCTCTGTAAAGTCATGCCTTGCGTTAGGTACTCCTCTAGACGAGAGTAGATATAGATACCGTAATCGACACCTAAGCCCACACCCAAAGCAATAATTGGTAAGGTTGAAACCTTCACACCAATGCCTAAAAAGGCCATCAAGGCCGTACATAGAATGGAAGTCATCATCAAAGGCATAACAATGCAAACAACGGCTCGCATAGAGCGGTAGGCGAGCAAAACCATCATTCCGACAATCACATAAACAATAACCATCATAAAAGTCTGTGATTCAGCTATCACCTGGTTAGTCGCGACTTCAATACCTGCATTTCCAGCCGCCAACAATATTTGCACCTCATCTGACTCAAAGGTCTCCGTGTAAGCCTCTACCACATCAACCGTTCGCTGCAAGGTTTCCGCTTTATGGTCATTAAGAAAAATGAAAATAGGGGCTAAGCTGCAATCGCGATTAATAAAGCCCGAAGGCACGTGCTGCAAAGAAGTGTCGATAATTTTCTGGTTTCTCGATAATTCAAACCACTTATAACTCCCTTCATTAAATGCTTTGGTGACCGCCTTTGAAATATTCACTATCGAAACACTTAATTGAACACCCTCAGTATGATTTAGCTCCCACTGCAAACGCTCCATTAAATCCATCACTTCATAAGATACACATTGCTCTTGTGGCGTCTTAACCATCAGCACCATGACATCAGCACTGGTCGAGTAGTTACTGGTAATAAATGCATTATCCAGGTTATAACGAGAGTCAGGGCGTAACTCGGGAGCACCCGCATCTAGCTCTCCAATCTTCAACCCCTGGGAGACATAAAGACCCATTGCCACAGCAAATTGCGCAAGAATAATAAACTGCAAAGCATATTTATGAGATGCCATCTTCGCTATTCTTGCCCATATCGGGCTGGGGTGCTTTTCTACCTTACGCACATGCGCGATACCACGCTTAGTCACACCAAAGTAAGACATAATAATAGGCAGCAATACCATATTGGTGATGATAATACTGGCAATACCAACACTGGCACCAACGGCCAAGTCTTTTATCACATCCACCTCAACCACAATCAGGGTCATGAAACCAATTGCATCACTAATCAAGGCAAGCATCGCTGGCACATAATGGTGACGAAAAGTACGAAGCGTTGCCTCGAGTGACTCAAACCCTGCGCCCATTTCGTGGGTCAAGCCATTGATAAACTGGACCGAGTGGCTAATAGCAGTCGCGAATATAATAAAAGGAATCAGCACCGAATAAGGATCAAGACCATAGCCTAGTAAGTGCATAATCCCCATTTGCCATACCACCGCAACAATGGAGCAGCCAACAGCTGCCAGGGTGCTGGTAAGACATCGGGAATAGTGAAATAGCAAAGCCGCAGTAATCAATACAGCAACAGCGAAAAAGACAACGATCGCAGAGAAACCTTCAATCAAGTCGCCAATTTTTTTGGCAAAGCCAACAATCTGAATGTTGACCTTAGATCCTTCTCCCGCGTAGCGCTGCCTAACGTTTTCTTCCAACACCCTAGAAAAGTCGAGGTAATTTAACGGCTCCCCCGTCTCTGGGTTTTTCTCCAACAAGGGGACATAGACAATCGAAGACTTAAAATTATTCGCTACCAGGCGACCGATTTCACCCGAGCGCAAGATGTTCTGTCTCATTTGTTCCAGGCTTGCGTCACTTCCATCATAGTCATGAGGGATAACTGTCCCTCCCTGAAAACCCTCTTCTGTCACTTCAACCCAGCGAACATTAGGCGTCCACAGAGACTTTAACCCTGTACGATCCACCCCTGGTAAATAGAACACTTCATCACTAATTTTCTCTAGTACATCCAGATAATCCTTATCAAAAATATCACCTTGCTTGGCCTCGACCGAGATTCGAATAAAGTTCGCCAGGTTCTCAAGGTCCTCTCTGTTCTCAAGGAAGTTGATAACATAAGGGTGCTCTAAGGGGATCATTCTTTCCAGGCTGGCATCAGGCCTTACCTTCGTCCCCATATAAGCCAAAAACAAAGATACAGAGAGGAATAAGCACAAGACAACCAGCCTTCGGCTAAATATCCACCGCTCGACCATTGGCTCAGCAAGACTAACGCTCTGTAACTCTTGTTGTTCGATTTCACTCATTATCGTTTTTCACTCTTCTTACTTTTCAAGTGTCAGATTCGCATCTTAATAAGGCTGAAAGTGGACACCATGATCACTCACCAGCACCAATTCAGAGTTCTTTAATGTCGCAACAGCGTTATAAGCCTCTAGACCCGACTGTTTAACTTTAGAGAAAGTCTTACCCTGGTCGGTGCTGCGTACAATCACACCTGAAAAGCCACTTAATATCACCACGCCATTTTCATCAATCGTAGAGCCGGTTAAGTTAGTCGTTGCAGGCGTAGCAACCTTATCCCATGATTGACCTTCATCGGCTGAGCTATACACATTGCCTTTCAAACCATAAATCAACACTTCTTTGACCTGAGGGACTTCCTGAATGCCAAAAAAAGAGCCTTCATATGGGCTATATAAGGTTTCCCAGCTCTCCCCCTGATCATATGAGGCGAACATTGTGCCGGCCTCACCGACTATCAAAACGGCACCAGTGGATAAAACAGCAATTGAGTTTAGGTGGTAACGGTCAAAATTCTCTAAACGGTTTGCCATCGAAAACCAGGTCTTACCACCATCCTCGGTTGCAAAAAATAAACCGTAGGCACCGACAACATAGCCTTTATCTTTGTTTTCAAAATACACTTCCAAAAGAGGGTTCGCTGGCCCTAACTGGCTATCAAACTCAGCATTCGATAGGGCGAATTCGGCATCATCTAAATCGTAGGACAAATCGTCCTGAGCTTCCTCATCGGCGGCATCGTACTCTTCCCGAAGAGCTTGATAGTCTGCTTTAGCACCGTCAAGGAGCAGCTCATTAGCTCGCTTGCCATCAAACTGAAGCGTCCAGTTTTCGCCAGCATCTTGCGTATGAAGAACCACGGCACTATGCCCCACTGCCCAGCCATGGGTATCATCAACAAAGTACATCGCTGTGAGCATCGTTGAAACAGGCACCTTTGCCTGAACCCAGTTTTCACCTCCGTCATTAGAGTAAGCAATGACGCCGCGTTCGCCGATTGTTAGCAATCGATCACCGAGAGTCGTGACATCAAGAAAAGCCGACTTCTCGACATTGTTGAAGGTTCGCGAAGGCTCATCTAAACGATCCTTTAATTCAAGCGCACTAAGTGGCCCTGCAAGCAAAAGCAATAGAAAAAGGCGGTGCAGCATTTTGAGGCAAGCATAGCTATTCAACATGATGTTCAGTATTCTTTCCGTAATAAGTAGGTGCTTAATAAATTTAGCTCATCAATAGCAATAAGAAAAAGAATTTATGCCATATATCAATACTGCTGACGGTCAGCGAATTTATGTGCGCGACCTTGGCCCCAAAAACGCTAACACAGCTCCGATCATTCTACTCCATGGCTTTGGTATGCAGTCTCTGCATTGGCTACCTTTTGCCCTGCCCTTAGCAAGAAAGCAGCGTTTTATCATTCCCGATTTGCGAGGTTTTGGCCTTTCCCATCACATCAACCATGACCGGGATTGCGTCATGTCCAATTACGCAGACGATCTACAGCAAATAATCACTTCCTTAGAGCTGGAGAGTTTTAAATTAGCTGGTATATCAATGGGCGCCTTTGTTGCACTTAAGTACCAGGAAAAATATAGCGACAATCAGGTTGAACGTTATCTACATATCGACCAAAGTCCCAAATGCCTTAATGATAGTGAGTGGAAATGGGGGCTTTTTGGCGCAGAAAACCAAGAAAGACTCTCCGAAGCGACAGACCTAATAGGCAAGCTAGACCCTTATATTGAGGCTCAGGCAGCCTACGACACCCTCCCCAAAACACTAAGAAAAGAGTTATGGGATAATTTAGCAAGCTTCTTCTCTGATGCGCTGTCTCGCTCATCCCACAAAGCGATTGCCAGGAGAGTATGCTCAAATGAGTTTTTGGCCCGCAAAATAATGCCTGTCGATAACTGGCCCGTTTACATCACCTGTCTGAAAGCCTACATAGAACAAGACTACGACATGCTCGACGTTATCGCTAAGCTGAATAGCCCGCTGACATTAGTCGTTGGGCTTAAATCAACGATGTACCCCTGTACCGGCCAACTCCGCATTGCCGACCATCACCCCAATTGCGATGTTCTCACTTTCCGAAACAGCGGGCATACACCGCTTATCGATCAACCTTATCGCTTTTTTCAGACACTAAAAGGTTTTGCCCAAGCCTAAATTTTGACCTAAAAAACTGTTATGCTGCCGCCGAAATTTAAACAACATTTCTCGGAGTACTCGTGGAGAATATAACACCCGCATTAATTGGTGGATTACTGATAGGTCTTTCGGCCAGCCTTATTATGCTTTTTTACGGTCGTATCACCGGTGTCAGCAGCATGATTCAGAGCCTTGTTAAGCGCACACAAGGTAATACCTTAAACAGTTTTGCCTTCTTAGCAGGAATGGCTTTAGGTGCATTGTGCTTAAGCGAGCTCAGCCAAATTAATTCTCAACCCATTCCAAACCATCCGGTTATTATTATCCTTTCCGGACTACTTGTGGGCTACGGTACGTCAATGGGCAGTGGCTGCACCAGCGGCCATGGCATCTGCGGCATTAGTCGCCTTTCCCTGCGTTCGATCATCACTACACTTTGTTTTATGACAAGCGGAATCATCACGGTAGCTATCGTGAGGCATGTCATATGAATGCTCTAATATATCTTTTCTTTGGTCTGTTATTCGGCCTGGGGCTCGCTTTTTCAGGTATGACTAACCCAGAAAAAGTCCTTGGCTTTCTCGACCTATTCGGCAACTGGGATCCGACGTTAATGTTTGTTATGGCTAGCGGCGTGGGAACGACCATGCTCGCCTACCATTTTATTTTCAAGCGTCGGCCGATAATAAATAGCGAGTTTTGTCTTCCAAACAAACAAAAACTGGATAAGCGGCTGATCATTGGTTCTGTTTTGTTCGGCGTCGGCTGGGGGCTTTATGGCTACTGCCCTGGCCCGGCTATTGCCGCCT
>NZ_LWFZ01000684.1:0-4809 GCF_001635225.1 Oleiphilus sp. HI0086 | reverse complement strand
AACTTCACTTTGTCACCGTTGAGCATGCTCCGCATAGTTTCGTAGAAGCTGGGAAAGTCGTCGGAAGCGTTACACAACTGCTACATGAGATTTTTGAAACAATGGGCTATCAGCTGGAGATTACTTCGGTCCCAGCAAAAAGAGCACTTTTAATGGTGGAGGGCGGTCTTGTTGACGGGGTATATCCGTATACCTACAGCGAGTCGAGAAGCAAATCTGCATACTTTTCTAACCCTATCTCAATAATTGATACTGTATTTTTCAAAAGAAGATCGTCAGAAATATCGTGGGAGACTTTATCAGATCTTCAGCCTTATAGTATCGGGTCAAATGCAGGCTACCATTATCCTATAGCGTTCCAAGCTGCTGAGCGTGAAGGGCTCATAAAGACAGCTCCGCTGTTTTCACAAAACCCAACACTCGACAACTTAAAAAAATTGAACCGCGAGCACATCGAGCTATTTATATGCAACAAGCTGGTATGTCAGTTTTATATTGATCAGTATGCACCTTTGTTTCGGAACATTGACTATATTCCTAAAGCAGTCGGACCTATCAAGGCCTTTCATGTCGGCTTTACTCGCAAGAAGAGTGGGGCCTTAGAGTTGCGTGAACAATTTAACATAGCTCTAGATGGCGCCATAAAGACAGGTCTACTCGAAAAGATCTATAAACAGCAGGGAATCAAATCAAAAGTAAGTCGCCTGGGTTCTCAAGGTGCGAAAGGCCTAGTAATTCGATAACGAGTAACTCAGAGCTTCATCGAATCTTTAAACTGTGGAAAGGTCACGCATTTATTTTTGCGAAGCGCTAGCACCGCTCTTTTTAAAAACGTGGCATATTGCCTATTAGGAGTGATCATTAACGTCCCATAACGAGGTTATTCGCTGCTTTGAATGATACGCCACCCTAACAAACTTATTGGGTTTCCCCCCAAGAATTTGTTAGCCTAAACTCGAGTGGGCTTCGCCCTACCTCACGAGAAAATGCGCTTGAGAAGCTACTCGCGTTAGAGAAGCCGACTTTAAAAGCAATCTGTTCAATGCCTTCAGGTGTACTGATTAAGTATTCCTTAGCTCTATCCATACGAAGTTGATTAGATAGTTTTCTCCAGTTTGTCCCTTCTTTTGTTAGATAGCGTGTAAGCGTTCGTGATGAAATATTGAGCGCTTTAGCCAGTTGTTCTTTGCTCAAGTCTTGGTAGCCATTTTCCTCGAAGTAGCGTTGTGTCTTTGATTCAATGGTAAGCATATCAGGTAGTTGATCAACATATTTTTGGATTCGTTTGGTTAAGATTTTTTCCATCATACGGTTACCTAATGGCATGACGATATCCATTACACGTATGTCATTGAGCAAATAATTATCGTTTTGCTCGAACTTAACTGGGCAGCGATAGTATTCACCTATCTCTTCCATTCCGGGTAGAGGCTCTCCTTTAAACCCAACTTCTACGACAATGTCAGGAATATCGTTGTACAAGGTTTCCTGAAATGAGATGGCTGAGCCCATATCCCTCCCTAGAACAAAAGCGACGCTTTTATCACACAGGCCTCTACGATAATCAAAAGTCGTCTTTACCGAAGACTTATAGATACGTGGTTTTATGATTGAAAAATTCAATTCACCATTTAAATGCTGTGAGGCGAAGTTGATAATAGCTTTTGGTGTTTTACAAGCAAGAAGGGCTTACCCCATCAAACCGAATGAGTTTGCATTGCAATGTAAACCAACATCAAAGCCTACTCTAAAAGGATGAGTGGGCATACAAGCAAGCAAATTTTTAATCACATGCAATTCTTAGTCTAAGGACGGGTCACTATGTTCAAGGCTTTCGAGTGTAATACCAGAGCCCTCCAATACTCGCTTAGTGGATAGGCCTTTAGATAAGGCATATTCAAGCAAGATTGTCACCTGACCGCTTCCCCAACCTGGAAAACGAGCATTAGTATTCATTGTATTTATTCTTTTGTTAAACCGTAATACGACTTTTCCTATTATGCAGCAGTTAAGTTCTATTTAATCTCTATTAGGCACTCAAAAACTGAGAGTTTATTCACATTTCAATCTAACTGTCTCATTTGGTAAACGATTTGTCTTATTAAAGGATGTAGCATGTGTTCATCAATACATACTATTTATTAACAAAAGAGGTATGAAATTGATAAGGAGTATCGAACTTACAAACGATCGTACTAACACATATCTAGTTAAGATAATAAAAATAAGGATAAAAATAATGAAGTTAATTAAAACAATTCTAACAGCAAGTATTGCCGCAAGTGTGCTTGTCCCGGCTGCACAAGCTAATAATGATGGATATATCCCCGCACTTAGTTTTGTTGCAGGACTGTTGAACCAAGGTATCTTTCCGACCTCTGATGCCTACACAACAAATGATGACATCATTGTGGAGGCAAATGATGGTGTTGACTTGGCCGCCAATGTCTTTGTTCCTAATGACCTGTCAGAACCAGCACCAGCCATCATTTTTGTAAATAGCTGGGCTCTGAATGAATATGAGTATTTAACACAAGCAGGAGAGTTAGCAGAAAAGGGCTACATCGTTTTTAGTTATAGCACTCGAGGTTTCGGCACATCAGAAGGCATGATTAATACGGCTGGCCCAAAGGACATCGATGATTTTAGCCGTGTGATAGATTACCTTATCGAAAACTATAACGTAGACCCAGAGAGAATAGGGAGTGCGGGTGTTTCCTATGGTTCAGGTATTTCTTTGATTGGCGCAGCACACGACCCTAGAATAAAAGCCGTTTCAGCAATGAGTGCTTGGGGCAGCTTGGCAGATTCGTTATATGGAAACCAAACACCTCGCTTGGTCTGGGGTGAGCTACTAACACTAAGTGGCAACTTACTCGGAAATCTGGACCCAATTGTCGAGCAGCACTGGTCAAATATCAAAAATCAGAACTTAAGTGAGATTCCTGCTGTTATGGAGTGGGCGGGTGTTCGCTCTCCATCCAATTATGTTGATGAGCTTAATACCAATGGTACGGCAGTTTATATCGCCAAAGCTTATGGTGATAATTTGTTCCAACCTAACTCATTAATGAGTATGTTTGAACAGCTTACCGGGCCAAAACATATTGATTTGGTTTCAGGTACTCATGCTTCAGCAGACTTACTTCCTCCAGTCATCGGTGCGGAAGCCTTACCTTGGACAAGTACCTATCAATGGTTTGATCATCACTTAAAGGGTGATAACACGCCGATAGCAAGCGCTAAACCCATTACAATGAAAGTGAAGTTTGAAGATCAGTACGATAGCTTTGACCACTTCCCTATAGAAGATTCCAGTACAGAAACCTTTTACTTACACCCTCGCTCAGCCTTCGATGATGGTGATATGGAGAGCTACCCATACTGGAGCTTCTTCGGCAGAGACAACACAATCAATGCTTGGGCCGGTACCTTATTTAGCACGCAGATTCCGCTGTTATCACAAATTCTTGAGCAGTTAGAGGTGCCTATCTTAGCGAGTATTCCAGCCGCCTCGGATATTAGAAGTATCCATTGGAAATCGAGCTGGCTGAGCGAAGAAATGCAAATACGTGGGAATCCTTCAGTATCACTACAGATACAACCAAAGCACGATGAGATCCAGCTAGTTGCTTATCTTTATGACATGAATGCTTTGGGTGTTGGAAAATTAATAACTCATGGCGCGATTACATTGCCAGACACAAACTCCGGCGAAAAAATTTCTGTCGACTTCGATCTAGTAACGACAGCATACGATGTACCCGCGGGTCATCGCCTTGTTCTAGCTGTTGATACCAAAGACCCACAATATCAATCTCCAACGGGTGTCGATTACTTTGTGGATTTTGAATATAGCAGCAATAAACAGTCAACTTTGAAAGTGCCAACGCTCTAATTATACATCCTGAAATTGTTTACCAAGTTAGAGGCATATCTTGTTACTGAGATATGCCTCTTTATTATCTAGATAATTCCTACCACGATAAGTTCACATTCTCGATTGAGTGTCTTATTCGCCAAAGATCCTGTCCCATTGGCGGATGTTAATAAGCTTCTTCTAGATTTATTCTATTTTTAGACACTTTAACTTCTACTAGAAAGAAGGTGAAAGCGTCAAACGAAAATGTGAGCCCGACGATTTCTTGGGCTATCACGTGTAACCAAGAGTCAGGCAGGTTAGCTGTTAATACATACCCCTTCGAAGCCCATATTGTGATTTGATTAAGACAATAATCTCTTTAGGCGACACTTTTAAGCTTTCGTTGATTGCTGAAGGTGTAGAAACGAAAGCACAAGAGAGTGAACTAATTAAACTGGGCTGTATTCAAGCTCAGGGTTATCTTTATTCAAAGCCTGTCGATAGCATTGTATTTCATGAACAATTTATCGCTTCTTTAACATAGGGTGTGGTGATTAACAGCGGGTGTGATTGACCTGTGGAAAAGAAGGTCTAGCGGAGACCTTCTTTGTTAGGGCCAGGGAGACGGTTGCTGTTGTTAATATGTTGTATAGCGTTAAGCCAGACTATGCGTAATCGTAATCACCAGCTGCATTTATGGCGGCCTGGTATGCGGGCCTAGCATGAATACTGGCAACATAATTGCTAATATTAGGATGTGTTTCGGGAGTTGCCAGGCCTCTTGCGCAGGCTGCTTCTAGTGGAAAAATCATTTGAAAATCAACACCACTCAAGGCATCACCACACCCTATGTTAAAGAAGCGATAAATTGTTCATGAAATACAATGCTATCGACAGGCTTTGAATAAAGATAACCCTGAGCTTGAATACAGCCCAGTTTAATTAGT
>NZ_LWFZ01000683.1:0-8828 GCF_001635225.1 Oleiphilus sp. HI0086 | reverse complement strand
AGATCGATGTTGTCGCAGGAACTTATGGAAGTGGCATCGAGACAGGTATTTATTACTCTGAAAATGCTTTGCTTTCGACAGCAGAGGGTGATGCTTCTGACGGTACTGTTACAACAGCTGGTTACCCTAGACCTGGAGCAACTCTTTCTGTTGTGCTCTTGAGTGATGAGCCAAGTCAATATACGTCAAACAGCGCCACTGCATTCGATGTAAGCAATAACTTATTCGTTGATAGAGGAATCAGATTCTATTCCATTGTTGACCAAAATTACCCTGGTCAGTATATCGAGCTGAGCACCTCAACCTTTGGTAGTCACGCGAGTATATCTGACTTAAGTGCTTTTCCAGCGATTATGAGCACCATCGCAACAAACGCTGGTGCAGCTAGTAGTATTTATGAACTAAATCACCAACCTATTAGCAGCACTATACGTGTACTTGTCGACGGTGTTGACGTCGCTAAAGACAGTTCAAACGGCTGGGAATATAACTCAACAAGTAACCGAATACTATTTAGTGGCACTGCGATTCCAAGTGAAGGTGCTGAGGTAGAAATTATTTATGATTACTACCTTTCTGAATAATAGCTAAATTGTAAAACAAGGAGAGAAGCTAGTGGTATTCGCTAGCTTCTCTTTCTGGCTTTCACGTCTATCTCACCTTTACTATTTCAGCTATTTTGACCAGGCACTAGCTGTCCCACCCGATCAATATGCTCCTTAAGCGCGTCATTTTCTAACAAACTATAAGCAACAACATCAAAGAACAAAGGAATTTTGGTTTCTTCGTTCAACTGATATTGAATATGACTGACTGTTGAATAGTCTAGGTCACCATAGAGAGCAATATCGACATCAGAACCTTTATGAAAATTCCCCTTAACGCGGGAACCAAAAATGACGGCTTTTTCAACGCTAGGCACAGCATAAACTATGCCTGCAATGACTTGAACATAGTCAGGGCTCAGTCCAAAAGGCTGACCTTTAAAGGTAGGTCGCACTGGCACTCATAAATCTAATTGCCTCAAAATTATATGTCTAAGCTACATGATCACATCATAGTCAATAATGACAGGTGCGTGATCCGAGAAGCGCGTGTCCATATCAATAAAACCATCTTCGATAACATTACGCATCATCTGGGTCGAGATTTGATAGTCTGTTCTCCAGCCAGCATTCTTTCGCCAACCTTTCGCCCACTCTGGCCACCAGGTATATTGATTTTTCTCAACATTTATATGACGAAATGCATCAACATAACCAAAGTCATCGAAAACCGTATCGAACCAGTCTCGCTCATGCGCTTTAAAGCCACTCACGTCCATCTCATGGTATTTTTTGCTCGCATCTGTCACCAAATGCGCGGAATTGAAACTGCCCGCAAAAATGAACTGACGACGCTTACGGAGAGTTTTTTCCAGATGGCTTTGAAACGCGTCCTGGAATTTATCCTTTGCTTCCTGGTTCTCAGGCTTGCCTAATGCATTGGGTACAAGCATTGAAGCAACACTAACATTTTCAAAGTCAGCCTGAATAAAGCGCCCTTCACGATCTGCTGGCTCATAAGCAAAGCCATACATAATTGCCTTGGGGAAGTGGCGAGTATAAATACCCACGCCGCCATCTTCAGGGTTTTCAGCATCTATAAAATAAGCCTGATAACCTTCGGGGTGGAAGATTTCGTCATCGAAATCATAAACTTTGCCTTGCAGATCCTGGACACATACCACATCGGCATCGATCTCACGCATCCAATCAAAAAAACCATTTTCTGCAGCTCTCTTCAATCCATTTACGTTAATTGATACTACTCGCATAACTGCCTCATAATTAATTTGCGTGGTATGATACTTAATTCACATTTTTTGAAAAGAAAAACACTGTAATATCTTTCAATTTAGGCGCAATTAATGCAAGAAAATACAAATATGAAGCCCCACCAGCGCGAATTCATTGAATTTGCTATCCAAAAGAACGTTTTGAAGTTCGGCGAATTCACCCTTAAGTCTGGCCGTGTTAGCCCTTATTTTTTTAATGCGGGTCTTTTCGACGATGGTTTATCACTTGCCAAGCTTGGGTCATTTTATGCCCAAACACTGGTTGACTCGGATATTCCCTTCGATGTTCTATTTGGTCCTGCCTATAAAGGCATTCCTTTAGGCTCTGCTACAGCAGTCTGTCTTTCTTCATTGCATAACATTAACACGCCCTTTGCATTCAACCGTAAAGAAGCAAAAGCTCACGGTGAAGGTGGCACGCTCGTTGGCGCACCACTTAAAGGCAAGATAATGATTATCGACGATGTGATTACGGCAGGTACGGCAATTCGCGAAGTGATCAAAATCATTGAGGCCGCAGGTGCGGAGCCAGCAGGTGTTCTGATTGCACTTGACCGCCAGGAAAAGGGTCAGGGCGAGTTGTCTGCCATTCAAGAGGTCGAAAGAGACTTTAATATCCCAGTCGCCAGTATCGTCAACTTAACTCAAGTATTAGACTACATTCAGGATGATGCAAGTTTATCGCAGTACGCGGATGCCGTTTCTGCATATAGATCACAGTTTGGGATTGCTTGATTGATCATAACCTCTGTGCAGCGAAGTTCTCGGTGGTTCAAGTGTTTGATCTCTTAAAGAACTAAACCCAAAAAACCATTAACCACAGAGGGTACAGAGAGGCCTTCGGCCTACACAGAGAAGAGATAAAAACTAAAAATGTTTTTCTCCATGTCTTCTCTGTGCAGCGAAGCGCTCGGTGTTCTCTGTGGTTCAAGTGTTTGATCTCTTAAAGAACGAAACCCAGATAAGCACTCACCACAGAGGTCACGGAGCGGCCTGCGACCTAGACAAGTTTGTTTGCTGGCAGATGAGTATCTGTCTCTACACCAGCAAAGACACCCCAACCAAAATGGTCACTACTTCAAAACAGCGCTTAACAATTTTATTTCCTTTGGCGATCGATAGATGCGCTCCAAGGTAGCCTCCAGCTAAAGCCCCCAAAACCAAAGGAAGTACCCACGACCACTTAACCTCGGTCTGTAAGGCCAGCGTAAGCGCCCCCACACCATTCCAAAACAATCCCACCAAAATCAAGGTATAGGCAACCGCTCGCTGGTACTCCAAGCCATACCAAAGCACCAGCCACAAGGTAACGAACAGGCCTGTTCCTGAGGTAATCGAGCCGTTCAAAACACCGATTAAAAACAGTACCAAGCCGCCAATCAGCCAATGAATACGCTTAAATACCTTGGTCGTCGTCGTCATCCCCAGCTCCGGTTTAAATACAGAGTACAAACCCAAAGCTATCGTTAAGACCCCTAAAGCTTGCTTGGCTAGTTCATCGGGAACAGAGAGAATCAATAAGGCACCGAGTATCACGCCTGGCAACCCGAAAAGCAGAATATGACTAGCAAAAGCCAAGCTCAACTGTTTCTCTCTAATATGGCGTAAAGTCGCCCCAACGCCTAAAGCAACGCTGGCGACTTTATGCGTAGCCAAGGCGACAGTAAAACCCAAACCAAGAAAGAGCAAAGCAGGAAACTGTAACAAGCCAGCGCCTCCACCAGCCATCGCACTCAAGCCGTTTGCAATAATCGATACGCAAAACAGCACAACTTGTTCAATTAGAAATTCCATATAAAAACTCTTTTATCAGTGCTCAACAGAGAAAATGCCACTCTTTGCATATTGCTGAACAAACACTCAATAAATTAAATTTCTTGCAACACAAAAGCATAAAAAAATCAGATATACTTTGGATATCCGAAAAATATTTAGATATTAGAATGATTCATACTTCACGACGACCTTATATCTTCAAGCATACTGGCAAGCGGCTAGCCGTGGTTGCCCTGCTACTGCTATGCAGTCTTTCTTTGGTGGCTACGCATGCATCTGCGGCGCAACTATACCGGTATAAAGACAATCAGGGAACCTATGTGCTCAATCAGACTATTCCTCCTGAATATGTCAAAAAAGGCTACGATATTTTGAATAGACAGGGCAGAGTTATCCAAGTTGTCGCGCCAGAACTAACAGCCGAGCAAATTGCTGCCCGAGACGCCGCCCTAGAACAAGAGCGCCTACAGAAAATTGAAGCTGAAAAACAAGCCCTCATCGACGGCGAACTTAAACAACTTTACAGTCATCCAAATGATGCCGTGCGAGTCCTGTCTCGCCGAGTTCAAGATATCAAAGGGCTTATTCTGGTAAAACGTACTAAGATTGATGCCAGTAAAAATGGCATTATTGAGGAAGAAGCACAAGCAGCCAATCGCCAACGACAGGGCTTGAAGGTTTTCGAGACGACCTTGAAAAAGCTCGAAAAGTATAAGTCCGATATCGATAACAATGAACACGACATTGTTGAATTGCATAACGAGTTAAAAAAAGTTAAAGATGAGTTCGACAAGAAAATTCGTCGCCTTGAAGTGATTACCGGTAAGACTGCCAGTGATTATGCCAAGCTTCTGCAAGATTTAAGTGACGACAATAAAGACAAACCCCAGACTCCCTCTGAAGAAGCACAAACAAACGATAACAATCCTTAGCCTAAACTATTACCCTAAAAGCGGACGTCTGCTTCATTAAGTATTTAATCTAACCTTAACAAAGCAAACGTGATCGTGTTATGAGTAATACTTAGGCTCAGTTCTGAGCCCCATCAACAAACTAACGCACATCGCAAGCAACACAAAGGTAAATGGCAACCCTGAAGAGATAGCACCTGCTTGCAGCGCTTGTATTGCTTCGGTCCCTCCTATCCATAACAAGGCAGCCGCGATTGCGCCTTCAATAGTTGCCCAGTAGATACGTTGGGGTACGGGCGCATCAATTTTGCCACCTGCTGTAATGCTATCAATGACCAAAGACCCTGAATCGGAAGAAGTAATAAAGAATACCAATACAAGGAGAATAGCGATCATCGATAGAAGCTGACTCATGGGCAGCTCATCGAACATCTGAAACATGGCAAGCGGGACATCCGTTAGACCATTTGCTCCAAGCTCACCGACACCGTTCACAACTTGATCGATGGCAATACCACCATAGACCGACATCCATATTACAGTCACTGCGGTTGGCACGAGTAGCACGGCACAGAGGAATTCGCGGATAGTTCTGCCTTTAGATATACGCGCAATAAACATTCCGACAAAAGGCGACCATGATATCCACCAGGCCCAATAGAACACCGTCCAACCTTGAAACCAGGCTTCGTCATCTCGATTGTGCGGATTACTAAGCGGTATTATATTCTCAAGGTACGCACCAATCGTAGTGGGAACATTCCCCAGCGCTACAGCTAAGCCTACCATTGCAACAAAAATCAATAATACAAAGGCGATCACCATATTCACGTTACTTAGTAACTTCACACCACCTTCCAAGCCTCTAACGACCGAGATGATAGCTAAGGCAGTCACACCCACGATAACTAAAATCTGTAAGCCGATACCGCCATCAGTGCCAAACACGTGATTAATACCGCTCGCCGCTTGCTGCGCCCCTAGCCCTAAAGATGTGGCTAGACCAAAGAGTGTCGCAAGTACTGCAAGAATATCGATAATGTGGCCAGGCCATCCCCACGTACGCTCTCCTAGCAGCGGGTAAAAAACGGATCGAATAGAGAGTGGAAGCCCTTTGTTGTAGGTAAAAAAAGCTAAGGAAAGCGCAACGACGCCATAGATCGCCCAGGGGTGAATTCCCCAGTGATACATCGTCGCGCCCATGGCCATACTCGCCGCTTCGGGCGTGTTTGCTGCCACATTGAGAGGCGTTTTGTACCAGCCGGTATAATAGGAAACAGGTTCGGCTACTCCCCAGAACATCAGCCCGATGCCCATGCCTGCAGCAAACAACATCGCTAGCCATGTTAGCGTAGAATGCTCTGCTTTTGCCTCATTGCCTCCTAAGCGAACCTTGCCGAAAGGAGAAACAATAAGCGCCAGGCAGAACAACACAAAAATATTGCCTGCCCAAATAAACAAACCATCGAAAGCACCAATAATATCCCATTTAAGACCATCTAATGCAGCTTTTGCGGTCGCTGAATCAGTTAGCAGTGTGGCTACTAAAAATAACAATATCAGCCCGGAACTCACAGCAAATACCGGGTTATGAATATCAAAACCCCAGCGTTGAACATTGTGCTGCCCAACGCTGTAGTCAGTACTGTGAATGCCATATTTATCGTTAGGGTTAGGTACGCTCATCAGCAAAGCCCTTTCATTTATTGTTATCAATTGGGATAGAACTAGGTACTCAATATATATTATTCAATAGTATCCGCTTCTAATTCGTAGGCACCTTCCTTGTTGTGTACTTCCTTGCCATTAAGCGGAGGGTTGAAGACGCATGCCATCTTCATTTCTTTAAATGCTCTTAGGATATGCTTGTCATGCTTATCCAGAACATAGATCGTGCCTGCAGAGATCGGGTGCACTTTTCCATCTTCCAAATTCTCTATCTCACCCTCACCTGACATGCAGTAAACCGACTCCAAATGATTTTGATAGTGCATCTGAAAATCTGCGCCTTCATAGATAGTCGTGATGTGAAACGAAAACCCCATCTGGTCATCTTTTAATAGCATACGCGTACTTTCCCAATTGCCATCAGGAGAGACAATGCGTCTTGATGAATTTTCCGCTTCACTCAGTTTTCTTACGATCATTTTTTTACCTTGTTTCTCTTTATCCAGTTAAATAACGTGACGCCTAAAATAGCATGATGACTAAGCCATTAAATACTGACGATTAGCCTGCCATCTTCGCATCATCAAAATAGTCGCTATCTTCAGGGATTTGGTCTTCTTTAGCACAAACCTCTTTGATCGCTTGCTCAACAATATCAATACCCTTTTTGAGAGAGTCTTGACTGATTACGAGAGGACATAAAAATTTAACCACCTGATCATCAGCACCGCTTGTCTCAATGATAAGCCCCTGCTGAAAAGCATTGCGTGTAATGTTGCCAGCGATCTCACCGTTTACACAGTTAATCCCTTGAAACATGCCGCGTCCACAGGTCGTGAAATTTCCGTCGCCATACAAGTCGACAATCTTTTCCAGGCGCGATTTAATATATTCGCCTTTTTGCTTAATCTCATTAGAGAACTTGTCGTCAGACCAGTAATGATCAATGGCGGCTTTCGCGGTTACAAATGCAAAATTGTTGCCTCTAAACGTACCGTTATGCTCTCCTGGTTTCCATTGGTCCAGCTCTGGCTTAAATCAAACAACAGCAAAAGGTAAGCCGTATCCGCCAAGTGATTTCGATAAGGTCACCATATCGGGCTTAATGCCTGCTTCTTCAAAGCTAAAGAAGGTGCCAGTACGACCGCAACCCGCCTGTATATCATCGATGATAAGCAGTACATCATGCTTTCGGCAGACTTTTTCTAAGTTACGCAACCATTCAAAACTAGCCGCATTGATACCGCCTTCACCTTGCACAGTTTCAACAATCACTGCAGCGGGCTTGTCGATGCCACTGCTGGAATCTGAAAGCACTTTATCAAGATAAGCTGTGGTATCAATCTCGTCACCTAAGTAGCCGTCATAAGGCACGCGGCTTACGCCGCCTAAGCTGACACCCGCCGCGCCACGATGATGAGAGTTACCCGTCGCAGCCAGAGAGCCAAGGCTAACGCCATGAAAACCATTGGTGAAAGAAATAATGTTCTGACGGCCTTTAATATTACGCGCTAGCTTTAAAGCCGCTTCAACTGCGTTGGTACCAGTCGGACCAGTAAACTGCATAACATAATCGAGATCCCGAGGCTTTAGAATCTTCTCATTAAAAGCCTCTAGAAATTCACCTTTCGCCTTGGTATGCATATCCAGGCCATGCGTAATACCATCATTCTCAATGTAGTCCATTAAGAGAGGCTTAAATAGCGGATTGTTATGCCCGTAGTTAATTGTTCCCGCACCCGCCAGAAAGTCTAGATACTCATTTTCCTCCTCATCGTAGAGGTGTTCCATCTTAGCGCGATTAAAAACACGAGGGAAAGAACGAGCATAGCTCTGAACTTCAGATTCAATTTCATCAAATATTTTCATTAGCATCCTCCATAGGATGTTTGGTGCGAGTCTTATTTAGTGTGCGAGGTTAGGAACTAAATGGACCGATTCGGACCAGAAATTCCGTGTCATGCAAGCCAGCAAAATGCGTATCTTTGCTAAACATTTCAGATTTGGCTAAGGGAGCAGAAAAATCCTTTGCGAAGCTTTCAAATAAAGTCCATGAGGCTTTATTGTCAGCTGTAATGGTCGTTTCCAAGTGAGTGACCTGAGCGCATTCTTGCCGCGTCACAATATCTTTGAGCATTCGCTTAGCAAGACCTTGACCGCGAGCACGCTCATCAACGGCGACCTGCCAAATAAATAAAGTGTCTTGCCGGTCGGGAATGACATAGCCGGATATAAAGCCAAGTGTCTTGTCATCGTCTATCGCTATCACTGAGGTGCTAGCGAAATGACTGCACTGCAGCAAGTTGCAGTACGCTGAGTTAGTGTCCAGAGGTGGGCATCGGTCTATGAGCGCAAATACTGATCGGCCATCAGTATCTAGCGGTCTTCTAAGTGTGGTTTGATTCATAATTTATTATTTTAGATGTCTAAACATTTATTTTTAGACATCTATGTATAACTTGCCTGTATTTATGCTACTTTTTACTAGCTGTTACAATTTTATGCGCCTTAAAGCCTTATATTTTCACTAATATGAGCGATTTAATGCAAAAAGTATTTTGAGATCTAAATATAGTACACTAAATATAATAATACTAAAACCTGCGAAAGAATTTGGAAGGAATATGCCAGCTGAT
>NZ_LWFZ01000682.1:0-10799 GCF_001635225.1 Oleiphilus sp. HI0086 | reverse complement strand
CTTTAGAAGCTTTAAAACAGAATGGATGCCGCGATCAGGATATGAATCGTTTATGGAAGCAGAAGCAGCTATCGATCAATACATTAATGGTTACTACAATCGTCATCGGCCTCATCATCATAATGGTGGTATGTCACCGTTATTGACTGAACAGGCTTACGAAAAAACTTATAACGGGCTGGCCAGTTTTAGTTGACCACTACACGATTCTTACTTGTATAAGCATAGCAAAGATCGAAGCTAATGCTTTGCCTATTGACTCTCTCTGTAAATATGGCGAATACATGATTTGTCGCTTATCCTTTAGTGAACACATTTCATTTAGAGTCGTCAGCATTGAACGCGAAGTATTCCCTACATAAACAGGATTCCTCGGAAGAGGCTATGAACCAGGAGGGTAAAGTTAGTCAACCCACCTCGCCTGTGGGGAAGTTTGACCGTTTTGTTGATGCCTGCATTCCTGAAGCTGTGCGCGCCGATTCATCGCAAGCTCTCCAAGCCAGAACACTCATTATTTTCGTGTTAATACTGAGCTTCTTTTCAATTGTTGGTATGACATTCACTTTAATGGTAGAACAGAGCTTGCCTTGGGAGCGAGTTCTAACCATGTTCCTGATCGCACTGCAGCCCGTTTCTTTGTTGATTATGTGGAAAAAGCAACACTTACGAGGGGCGGCCTTATTCTTTCTCGCTCTTAGCTTAATTCTGGTCTGCTATGTAGATTTTATGAATAGGTCTTTAGAGGGACCTGCAAGCGTCTTATGGGTTTTACCTTATGCAATGGCGGCTATGTTAGTTGGTGCGAGAAGTGCTTTTTACATCGCCTTGGCGTCGGTTGTTCTGATTAGCTTGAATGCCACATTACTTAAACTTGACTTACTTCCTGCTTCTTTGAGTTCTCCAGAAAACTGGATTTGGCTCAAATTGATTTTTACCTTAATCGTTCTGTGTACGGTTGCATTCTGTATCTATGGCTTGATTAGCCTTGAAAAGCGTAAACAAGAAGAATTAAGTCAAGAGATTCGACTAAATAAGAAGATGATGGAGTCTCTAGAAGTTGCTACAAATGAAGCCCAGGCGGCAGCTAGAAGTAAGGAGTTGTTTTTGGCTACGATGAGTCATGAGCTTCGAACACCGCTTAATGGTGTGTTGGGGAATGCTCAGCTTCTAGCAAAAGAGATTAAGGATATTAGCGCTAAAGCTCGTGTCGAGAATATAACTTCTTCTGGTGAACTTTTACTTTCAATTATTAATGATGTATTGGATTTCAGTAAATTTGAGTCGCAGGGCGTTTCTCTGAACCTAGAGGTTTTTGATCTTTCACAGTGCCTGCGTCAACTCTATCGTTTGATAAAACCGCGTGTGCAAGAGGGGGTTCAGTTTTCTATCTCGGGTGCTGATGAACCTATTTTTATCAATACCGACCCTAACCGCCTGTCACAAGTTATTCTTAACCTCCTATCTAATGCGGCAAAGTTCACGGAGCAAGGCCATATTGGGCTAAGTATGAGTATGCTAGGTGATGGGCAGTTGAAAATTCAGGTGAGTGATACTGGAAATGGTATTTCGGAAGAGAACCAAAAACGTTTATTTCAGGATTTTGTTCAGGTGGGTGATGATACGCAAAAGCATATGGAGGGGACGGGTCTAGGTCTGGCTATCACTCGTCGTATTGTTGAACGAATGGAAGGAGATATACAGGTATATAGCTCGCTTGGTAAGGGTACGACAATGGCTGTTTATCTGCCGGTTGAGCTTGTTGAAGAACCACAAACAGACCAAGACCCGGATATCGCAAGCAATTCACTGAACGATGTTGATTATTCTGCTGTACGGGTGCTGATTGTTGATGATGTTGAAATGAACTGTGTGATGCTCGAGGCATTACTAAATTCACTAGGTATCTCTAACTGCGAAGTAGAAAGGGACGGTCTTGATGCGGTGAATAGAATAAAACAGGACGATAATTTTGATATTCTCCTGATGGACGTACGTATGCCTATAATGAACGGTCTTGACGCGACTCGCCAAATACGTGAACTTGGATACGACAAACCGGTGATTGCGGTGACGGCAAATGCTTTTGAGGAAGATCAGGAAGGCTGTCTGGAGGCAGGTATGGAGCACTTTCTTGCAAAACCCTTACGCCTGGAAGATTTACAAAGTGTACTTAACAAAGCTCTGGCCAGTACTAATCCCTCCTTAAATTGATATAAATCCACATACGCTTAGTGTCTATATGATAAAGTTCTGGCATGTTTAGATAAGTCAGGGATTTTTTATGGGGCAGAGCGTTCCACACAATATTACCTTTTACGACCAGCGTGACCATCTGTTTAACGAGCTGCATACGCGCCCCTTTCCGGTTATTTCCTCTCCTGCCAGGGTTTCTCAATTATCGGTACTGCATCAAGTAGAGCAGACTGGCGTCGACTTTCGTTTAGGGGAATATCAGCATATATGTAACTTGTGTGCCCGCTATAGTGTTAATCCACCGACTGAAGAAGCTTCTTGCTACTATCAAGACTTCGGTGGTTTCGAGTTTCGCTGGGAACGTCATACCGAGTTTTCAACTTATACCTTTATTCATCAGTTAGAAAGTCAACCTTTTGAAAAGACAGGGCTTTCATTACTGCCTTCTGAGTGGTTGGAAGCGATTCCTGGTAAGGTGATTAGTGGTTTGCATGTCGAGGTAGAAGAAGAGCAATCTCATAATTATGAAAGCTCACAATCCGCCGTAGATGCCATGCGTAATAATTTTGAGGGGCATCGCTTACTAAGTTGCTTCGTTCGCGATAAACAGGCACAGGTTTGGACAGCGTACCGGATTCATAGTGACTCCATGGGGCGCTTTCTGATCGTTAATAAGGGCTTGAATCCTTGTCAGACCGGCCGCTTGGTGCGTCGAATATTGGAGTTGGAAACCTATCGAATGATGGCTTTGTTGTCGTTTCCGATTGCTAAGCAGACAGGGCCGAATATTCATCTAATGAACTTGAATCTGGCTGAGATCATTCAGAATATCACTGAGATTAAAAACCTTGATGACGAACGTCGTTTGATGGGAGCGTTGACCCACTTATCTGCGCAGATTGAACAGACAATATCGGAAACAAATTATCGCTTCTCAGCGACTGAAGCATACTACCATTTAGCGATGAGCAGGCTCGAAGAGTTAAAGGAAAGCGAGGTTTGCGGCTTACAGACACTGAGTGAGTTTCTAAGTCGTCGTTTAACGCCAGCTTACTTAACATGTGAAACCATAGAGAAAGATTTGGATGACTTGTCGCGCAGAATTGATAGAGCCAGTGAATTACTGCGAACGCGCATGAACCTCACAATAGAATCGCAGAACCAGAATTTACTGCAGTCCATGAACCGCCGTGGCAAGCTGCAGCTGCGTATGCAACAGGCTGTTGAAGGCTTATCTGTAGCAGCGATCAGTTATTATCTGGTTGGCTTGGTGAAGTACGTCGCAGAGTCTGCAAAATCAGGCGGCTTAATCGAAAGCAGCACGCTGGTTACCGGTATTTCAGTACCTTTTGCTATTGGTTTTGTGATGTTTGGTTTGGGACGAATGAAACGCAAGCTACATAAGGAAAATGAGAAACTGAAGGGAAATAATTAAATGGCTCTTAACCGAGTAGACCGTAGGCAGAGCCTTCCACGGCTCGCTGGCGGGTTAGCACGGAGAGTCCATATAAGGGGTGGAACCCTCTGCTTACGTTCGTTAAAAACTAAAAATTTCCAGCGATATTCTTCATGCGTTCAAGCATAGAGCGCAAGCCATTGCCTCGGGTTGGGCTGATATGACGCATCAGATCCATGTCATTGAATATTGCTTCAACATCTTTAGCGACGATTTCGGCAGGTGAGCGTGCATTAAGTGTCGCCAGTACAACAGAGGCAAGGCCTTTGACGATAATGGCGTCGCTCTCAATTAAAAAGAAAAGCTTGTTGCTGGCTTCGTCAAAGTTGTGAACAAGCCAGACTTGGCTTTGGCAGCCATGGACCAGGTTTAGTTCAGTCTTCTCTGCTTCAGGAAATGCCGGGAGTGATTTACCTAGGTCGATGATATATGCGTAACGTTCTTCCCAGTCATCCAGAAATTCGAAAGCCTCAAGGATATCGGCATCCGTAGTTTCGGTACCAAAAGGGTTGTTTTTAAACATGTCTGGATTAGCAGCTTGACTCATTAATACGACCTAAAGTGATAAACGATGATTCCGAGGGCGGGATTATATCATACAGATCGAGGCTTTCTTAAGGGGTGATTTTACCCTGTTAACATGCTGTATGTAGGTCGGGCTTTAGCCCGACAATGCAGGAACTTGGTATTAGTTGTGAGTTAGAGTATGCCTCGGAGATTGTCGGGTTGAACCGCGGCCTACAACATACCCAACTCTAATTTCGCTTCATCGGTGAGCATGTCGTTACTCCAGGGAGGGTCGAATACTAGCTCTACGCTGACTTTGTCTACGTTCGGTACTTGGCCAACTTTACGCTCGACATCGGCAATCATGGATGGCCCCATACCGCAGCCAGGGGCAGTGAGGGTCATGTTGATTTTGACTTCATTTTCTACAACTTTGCAGTCATAGATAAGACCGAGCTCGACCATATTAACCGGAATTTCAGGGTCATAGCATTCACGTAAGGCTTCCCATACCTGGTCTTTACTAACGCTGCCATCGGAGGGGGTTTCAAAACTGGATACAGCCACTTCTTTGCCTAGCGCATCAGCATCTTTGCCTTCAATGCGTGCAAGGTTACCATTGACTGCAACCGTATAAGTGCCTCCAAGCGATTGGGTAATGGTGACAAAAGAGCCCTTGGGAACCATGATCTCAGTACCGGCGGGTACTAGCCGGGCTTCACATTCACGGTTGGTGACAACTACTTCTCTTTCCATATCTTAAGACTCTTCAGTAACTGAAAAACTTTCACCGCAGCCACATTCGCCTGTGACATTAGGGTTCTTAAATTGAAACATTGAATTCAGGCCGACCGTGATAAAGTCGATTTGGGTGCCGTTCAGCATGGGTAAGTCTTTGTTAGGCACAAATAGCTGCAGAGAGTCGGTAATATTAAAGACTCGGTCATCCGTTTCAGGTGCTTCGCAAAGATCGGTTTCATACATAAAACCGGAGCAACCACTGGTTTCAAGATATAGGCGCAAACCTTTCTTATCAGGTGCTTTTTCAAGCTGCTTGGATATATGTGAAATTGCTGATTCACTCAGAGTGATTTCAACTTTCGGATCAAATGTTGCCAGAGACATAATGGTACCTATTAATGCTGTATCAAGCGAACATGCGCTGAATTTTTTCTAGCGCAACAAATAGCTGCTCGACTTCTTGTTCGGTATTATAAAAAGCAAAGGATGCGCGAGCCGTACCGGGGATTGAAAGATGATCCATTAGCGGCATTGCGCAGTGGTGTCCGGTGCGGATGCCTATGCCTTGCTGGTCGAGCAAGGTGCCGATATCGCTAGGGTGTAATCCTTCAATCAGGAAGGACATCACGGGTACTTTGTTTTTTGCTGTGCCGATGATTCTTAGCCCGGGTATCGTTGCAGCTAATTCATGGGCACGTGCCAGTAATTTTTGTTCGTGAGTTTCGATCGCTTCTCTATCTAAAGAGTCCATGTAGTCAATGGCTGCAGCTAAACCAATGGCTTCGGATATCGCTGGTGTACCGGCTTCAAATTTATAGGGTAGCTGGTTGAAGGTAGTCCTCTCAAAGCTAACGCGCTCTATCATTTCGCCACCACCTTGATAAGGAGGAAGCGCTTCTAAGCGAGCTTCTTTGCCGTAAAGCACGCCGATACCGGTTGGGCCAAATAATTTGTGTGAGGATAAAGCATAAAAATCACAGTCTAAAGCCTGAACGTCGACCTTGAAATGAGGCACTGCCTGGGCACCGTCGATAACGGTGATGATATTGGCAGCCTTTGCTTTTTCAATGATTTCTTTAACAGGGTTAATCGTGCCCAGGACATTGGATACGTGGGTGACAGCGATGACTTTGGTTTTCTCGTTAATCAACTCATCAACTTGGGAAAGTGATAGCTCACCGTTCTCGTCAAAATCGAGTACTTTAATTTGCGCACCGCATTTCTCCGCCGCTAATTGCCAGGGAACGATATTGGCGTGATGCTCCATGCGGCTAACGATGATCTCGTCACCAGGCTCTAGCTGACTTGCCAAACCGTTAGCAATCAGGTTAATGGCTTCAGTTGTTCCTTTGGTCCAAATGATTTCTTTGGTTGAGTTTGCATTGAGAAATTGACGAACTGTTTCGCGTGCACCTTCGAAACCAGCCGTTGCACGGTCACCCAAGGTGTGCGCGCCTCGGTGTACGTTGGCATTATCATGATGATAGTAGTTCGCCATGCTTTCGAGCACCGCTTCGGGCTTTTGTGCACTGGCGGCACTATCAAGGTAGATCAAAGGCTTGCCATTGACCTCTTGGTTTAGAATAGGGAATTGTTCTCTAATACTTTCAATATTCATTTATCACTCAATACCTTGATAGCTCTTTATGACGCAGGTGCACTAACGACGCGATCATTTAATCTAAAGGGTAACTTAACAGCTCTGCCAGTTGCTGCTCCCAGAAGTCTGCAATAGCTTCAATTGGGGCTGCCCGAACCACTTCCAATACAAAACCGAGGGTTAGCATCAGGCGAGCCTGTTCATGCGTTACGCCACGCGTTTTAAGGTAGTACAGTTCAGTTTCGTCTAACTGACCAATGGTTGTACCGTGAGCACATTTCACGTCATCGGCATAAATTTCCAGCTCGGGCTTGGAATCGATTTCAGCAGACGATGAAAGAAGAAGGTTCTTGTTACTCATTGAACCTAAGGTCTTCTGTGCGTCCGGGTGAATGTGAATTCGGCCATTAAAGACGATATGGGACTTATTGTCGGCAATACAACGGTAAGTCTCATTACTGGTGCAGTTTGGTGCAATATGTTCGATACAGGTATGGTTATCGTAATGCTGCTGACCGGTGGTGACAGTAACACCGTTAAGATCACACTCAGCACCTGCTTCTAACATCTGCACGTGCAAGTCGTGACGACCCACTTGGCTGCCCAAACCTAAAGAGTAGCTCTTGAAGTTAGCGTTACGATAGAGCGCGACACCGGTAAAACCGATTTGCTTGGCTGGCGTAGATTCAAGGTTCATACGCAAGTACTTTACATGAGCATTATCAGCAATACGCAGGTCACATACACTGTTAACAAGCCCTTGAGCACCTTCTTCGGCGTCAATGACGAGTTCTTCAATAAAGGTTGCTTCGGCATTTGCTTCAACGTTAATGAAAACGCGTGGCTGGCTCAGGCCGCTAGCATTGCTATGAAAAACCAACTTGAGTGGTTTGCCCAGTTGAGTATTCTTCGCAACGTTGATGAACAAGCCATCTTGCATCAAACCCGCATTCAGTTTTGCAAACAGCAAATGCTCTGCAGAATTACTTATGCTATTGGCGACAAGCTCGCACTCTTTCTCATCAAGAGAAGACAAACTTTTGATGGTGATACCCGCTTGTGACAAGGCATCAGCGTCATAGCTTGGCGCATTATTATTGGCGATCAGTATCGTGTTGCAATCAAGCTCGTAGCTCACTTGGTAGGGGGTAGCGATGGCCGTTGCTGGTGAAAAGCTTTCAGGAAGCTTCAAGTGCTTCGCTGAGTATTTCCAGGCTTCGGTTTTTCGGGTAGGCACAGCCGTTTGTGACAGGGCTGCCATACTTTCTTCGCTATATTTTTTCAGTGACTCGGGTAAGTCAGAAGACTTATTTAGACCGAAATCAATATCACTTAATAAGGTCATTACCGTGTCCCTAAGCTTTGTCTTCTTCGATGCCTAACCAGCCGTAGCCCTTTTCTTCAAGCTCAAGCGCGAGTTCCTTACCACCAGACTTAATAATCTGGCCGTTAGCAAGAACGTGAACGTAGTCAGGAACGATATAATCAAGTAAACGCTGGTAGTGAGTGACCATGACTACTGCACGCTCTGGTGAGCGCAGAGCATTAACGCCGTCAGCAACCACTTTAAGTGCGTCGATGTCTAGTCCGGAGTCGGTTTCGTCAAGAATCGCGAGTGATGGTTCAAGCATTAGCATTTGCATGATTTCATTACGCTTCTTTTCACCGCCAGAGAAACCTTCATTGACACCACGCTTCAAGAAAGATGGGTCTAGGTTAACTTGCTGAATCTTTGCTTTGGCTTGCTTCATGAATTCAGCCGCGTTCATTTCGTCCAGACCGCGGTGCTGGCGAATATTATTGATCGCAGTTTTCATAAATTGCAGGTTGCTAACGCCAGGAATCTCAACCGGATATTGGAAAGCTAGAAAGACACCTTCACGTGCTCTGTCTTCAGTTGACATGTCTAGCAAATCTTTGCTTTCGAAGTCGATACTGCCGTCTGTTACTTCATAAGCTTCATTGCCTGCAAGCACTTGCGATAAAGTACTTTTACCCGAGCCGTTTGGCCCCATAATCGCGTGAACTTCGCCTGCCTTCACTTCAAGGTTTAAGCCTTTCAGGATTTGTTTGCCTTCAACATTGGCATGTAAATTTTCGATCTTTAGCATTGTCTCTCTCTTTAATGCTTTTGGTCATCCCCGCCAGGGCAGGGGCCATTGTATTTTAATTGATTTAGAGTCTTATTAACCGACGGAGCCTTCAAGGCTGACTTCTAATAGTTTTGTTGCTTCGACAGCAAATTCCATCGGTAGCTCTTTAAATACTTCTTTACAAAATCCGTTAACGATCATTGATACTGCATGTTCCGCATCAATGCCACGTTGCTGACACAAGAACAGCTGGTCATCACTAACTTTCGATGTGGTGGCTTCGTGTTCAACGACTGCTGATTTATTCTTACTTTCGATGTAAGGGAAAGTGTGAGCGCCACACTTATCACCAATCAATAGCGAGTCACACTGAGTATAGTTTCGAGCGTTCTCGGCGCCAGGGCCAATACGAACCAAACCGCGATAGCTGCTGTCACTCTTACCGGCTGAAATACCTTTAGAAATGATAGTGCTTGAGGTGTTTTTACCCAAGTGAATCATTTTTGTTCCGGTGTCAGCTTGCTGGAAGTTATTGGTCAGTGCCACAGAGTAGAATTCACCAACACTGTTATCACCTCGCAAAATACAGCTTGGATACTTCCAGGTAATTGCTGAGCCGGTCTCAACCTGAGTCCAGCTAACCTTGGAGTTTTTACCGATACAAGACGCGCGCTTGGTCACAAAGTTGTAGATACCACCCTGACCATTTTCATCACCTGGGTACCAGTTTTGAACCGTTGAGTATTTGATCTCGGCGTCATCAAGAATGACGAGTTCCACAACGGCTGCATGAAGCTGGTTCTCGTCACGCATCGGTGCGGTACAGCCTTCAAGATAGCTGACATGGCTGCCTTCATCGGCAACGATCAATGTTCGTTCGAACTGCCCGGTGTTTGCTTCATTGATACGGAAATAAGTGGATAGTTCAAGTGGGCAGCGAACGCCTTTCGGGATATATACAAAGGAGCCGTCACTGAATACGGCAGAGTTAAGTGCCGAGTAATAATTGTCACGTTGGGGGACAACACTTCCTAAATACTTTTTGACTAGCTCGGGGTATTCGTGAACTGCTTCAGAAATAGGGCAGAAGATAACGCCAGCTTCCGTAAGCTTCTCTTTGAAGGTAGTACCGATAGAGACACTGTCGAAAACAGCATCAACTGCAACACCTGCCAAACGAGCACGCTCATGTAATGGTATGCCCAGTTTCTCGTAAGTTTCGAGCAGTTTAGGGTCGACTTCATCCAAACTTTGCGGCGCATCGTCCGGGTTTTTGGGAGCGGAAAAATAAGCGATGTCGTTAAAGTCGATTTCCGGGAAGTTTACCTGCTGCCATTCGGGTTGTTCCATATCCAGCCAGCTTTGATAAGCTTTCAAACGCCACTCTAGTAACCACTCAGGCTCATTCTTTTTTGCCGAAATACGACGAATGACATCCTCGTTTAATCCGGGTTCAAAGGTTTCTGACTCAATATCGGTCACAAACCCATGCTCATACTCTCGTTTAATCAGGTCTTTTACGGCCTTATCGGAGTCAGACATGCTTTTAAGCTCTCCCAAAAATAAGATATATCCGTTTGATAAAACAGGTTTTTTATCAAGCTGGTGTCATAGAATTTAGCGAATTATATAATAACCAAGTAATTTAGTCAGGTATTTTGATGCCACCTGAACAAAAAATAGTAAAAACGGTCAACTTCGATAAACTTCCAGAGGGCGCGTATTGTAGCTTTTTTTTCCAAAAAAATCAGATTTAGTACAATTAAAATACATTGCTTAGGCTAAGATAGGTATATATTCGGTAAGGAAGGAATAGATGGCTGTTTACACTCAATTGACTCGTTCACAAATAGACAAGCTTCTCGAGTCATATGACTTAGGTGAGCTTGTTGGCTTTAGCGAGATTAGCGCTGGTATTGAGAATACCAATTATTTTCTAGATACCTACCCAAAAAGCGGGGGCGAAGAAGCGGATAAAGGCGCCGTGAGGTATGTTCTTACTCTTTTCGAGAGCATGGAAAAAAACACTTTACCCTTTTTCAATGAGCTGACGACGCACCTGGCCCGAGAAGGTTTTAAAGTTCCTGCGCCAGTATTGACTAAGCAAGGCGAAGCAATTTTCGAACTTGAGCAAAAGCCTGGAATGATCGTTCAATGCTTGTCTGGTAAGGCAGTGGGCAAACCCAAGGTTACACAGTGTGAGGCGATG
>NZ_LWFZ01000681.1:0-11270 GCF_001635225.1 Oleiphilus sp. HI0086 | reverse complement strand
TATTGGTACTTCTGAAGACTTCTTGGCTGAATGTCGACAGCTTATCGAAGCAAATGATGAGAAAGACCTGGACATTATTGCTAACCTGTTCCGCTCAATGCACACAGTGAAAGGGAATGCTCGTACCTATGGTTTGAGTCAGGTTACCGACATTGTTCATGAAGTTGAAAGTACTTATGACGATCTTCGTAAGAATGAAGATGTACTTTGGGATCAGAAGCAATTGCTCGAAGAGTTAAGTGGTGCGGAAGATATCATCGCGAAGTATGCATATGTGTTCCGTGAGAAACTTGGTCGTGATGGAGAGGCTGAGAGTGGTATTTCCTTAGACCCGGCACGCGTCAGCTCTTGGTTGGAAAATATCAAGTCACTTACCCAGCAAGCGCTTGATGACAATGTTAAAGGTGTTGTTTCTGAGGCATACAGCATGCTGATGTCAATGGAAGCTAAGCCCTTAGATGGTGTGATTTCAGATGTTATCGAATCAGCTAACTCGCTCGCAGAGCAGCTTGGCAAGGGTAAACCAAATATCGAAATTGATAATGCAGGAATCTTTGTTAAAAGCGAAGCGCATAGCACGCTTAATAACATATTCATGCATGTTTTCAGAAACGCTATGGATCACGGTATTGAGGGGATTGATGAGCGCCTTGAAAAAGGAAAATCTGAAAGTGGTACTATTAGTCTGGACGTTAGCTATATAGACGATTTGGCAAACCTTGCGGTTCGCGATGACGGGCGCGGTATTGCAATTAGCCGTATCTATAAAATGGCGATCGAGAAGGGTATTTATGCAGAATCCGATCCGAAGCCTTCAGCGAGTGAAATCGCTAATTTGATCTTCTCCTCGGGCTTCTCTACTGCGGATGAGGTTACGGACGTTTCAGGGCGTGGTGTTGGTATGGATGCTGTTAAGGGCTTCCTGGAGCGCGAAGGTGGAAGTATTGAGGTTATTCTGGATGATGGTGATGAGAATGCAGACTTCAGATCATTTACTACAAATATACGTATCCCGGCAAGTTTCTACCAGAAAGCTATTAGCTTTAACTAGTTTTAATAGTTGAGATTAAAGGCAGGCCTCTTACGAAAGTAAGGGGCTTTTTTGTTTGTGTTTGCGATATTTATAGTTGGCAAATCGATGTGGCTTATTTGGGGGTGAAAAAAACGGTCTGGTTGTATCCTGCAGGTCTTAGGCCTGGTCTATAGATTGGAGTGGATCTACAAAGAATTAATTCAAAGCGCAGCTTTGATAAAGTTAGGAAAGTGGGAATAAGAAGTTGGCTCCCCGAGCTGGGCTCGAACCAGCGACAAACGGATTAACAGTCCGCTACTCTACCAACTGAGTTATCGGGGAACAGAAGACTAACGAAGACTTCGTTAATCAAGGCCGCGTATACTAAAGAGCAAAGCGGCCCAGGTCAAGACCTTAAAGTACTTTTTTGAGACGTGAAATTGCTGACTCTAATATTTCCATGCTGGTTGCAAAGCTTAGGCGCATGCATCCAGGAGACCCAAAAGCAGACCCAGGTACAAGTGCCACACCTGCTTCACTTAGCAGCATCTCGGCCATTTCAACATCGTTAGATATATTCGCTAGATTGTCGATAGCACCCTGGAAGTTTGGAAAGACATAAAATGTTCCATCGCCAGAAATACATTCCACGCCGGGAAGTTCATTAAGCGCTGCGACAAGATAGTCGTGGCGCTTTTTAAACTCGGTAACCATTGTTGTGATGCATTCCTGGCTGCCATTTAGTGCTTCCAACGCCGCGGCTTGAGAAATGGAGCAGGGGTTCGATGTGCTTTGCGACTGAATCTTTTTCATCGCAGCGATTGCTTTTTCTGGTCCTGCTGCGTAGCCAATGCGCCAGCCTGTCATGGAATATGCTTTAGAGACACCATTCAAAACAAAGGTGCGGTCATATAGCTCTGGGCAGGCGTTCAATATGTTAACGAAAGGTTGTTCTGTCCATAGAATATGTTCGTACATATCATCGGTAACGACTAAAATCTCAGGGTGTTGTTTTAGTACCTCGCCAATGGCAACCAGTTCTTCACGTGTATAAGCAATCCCGGTTGGGTTCGAGGGAGAGTTTAAAACTACGATTTTGGTTTTATCGGTAATTGCTGCTGACAGTTGCTCGGCAGTCATTTTAAAACGGTTATCAAGGCTCGTTTCAACAATAACTGGTTTGCCTTCCGCTATCTTGACCATGTCGGGGTAGGATACCCAGTACGGTGCAGGGATAACGACTTCGTCGCCTGGGTTTAGCAAGGCAAGTGAGAGATTGAAAAAGCTTTGCTTTCCGCCAGACGATACGAGGATCTGCTTAGGCGTATACTCAAGCTTGTTATCGCGCTTGAATTTATCGATGATCGCGCCTTTTAGTTCTGGAGTGCCGTCTACTGCGGTGTAGCGCGTCTGGCCATTTTTTATTGCACTAATCGCAGCCTGCTTAATGTGTTCAGGGGTGTCGAAGTCTGGTTCGCCAGCGCCTAAGCCGATAATATCTTTACCTGCGGCTTTTAGTTCATTGGCTTTGTTGGTAACAGCCAAGGTCGGAGATGGTTTTATAAGTTGTACCCGGTTTGAAAGTTCCAGGGCAGATAAAGCTGGGTTGGATGATTGTGCTTCCAAGTCTGTTTCCTCAATCAGGAATAATTGCTCACCGTAAATAAAGAACGTGTACTGGCTTATTCTAAAGCAAAAAATTTGCTATCGTTTGCTACCCGATAAGCGCATCGCATAGCTGCAGTTGTATTTATATACAAGTGTCTTAGTGCTGCCACCCAAGTTTAGAAGGTCAATCTACAGTCATGCTTCGTGACTGATAATAGATTTTCCTTTAAGGGAGTGGTCAAACTTGCGAAGTCTATCATTTTTTCATTACGACCGGAATCATAATGGCGAAGGAATTTTTACTAGAGTCACGATTTTCCCCAGCGGGGGATCAGCCTGAAGCAATCAAACAACTTGTTGAGGGGATAGAAGACGGTTTGATGTATCAAACGCTTCTTGGTGTAACGGGGTCAGGTAAGACCTATACGGTTGCAAACGTTATCTCAGCGCTTCAGCGACCTACTATTATAATGGCGCATAATAAAACACTGGCGGCTCAGCTATACGGCGAATTTAAAGAGTTTTTCCCGCAAAACTCGGTCGAGTACTTTGTTTCTTACTATGACTATTATCAACCTGAAGCCTATGTTCCATCTTCAAACACCTTTATTGAAAAAGATGCTTCAGTCAATGAACATATTGAGCAGATGCGTCTATCTGCAACTAAAGCACTTATGGAGCGGCCAGACGCAATAATTATTGCCACGGTTTCTGCCATCTACGGTTTGGGTGACCCGGAATCATATCTCAAGATGATGCTACATCTAGATAGGGGGGAGCCGGCTAGTCAACGCGATATCTTAAAACGATTGGCCGAGATTCAATATACGCGAAATGACATCGAGCTACACCGAGCTACCTATCGTGTGCGTGGTGATGTGATAGACGTCTTCCCCGCTGAGTCTGAAAAAGAGGCAATCCGAATTGAGCTATTTGATGATGAGGTCGAGAACTTAAGTTTCTTTGACCCCTTAACCGGCGAAGTGACGCGTCGTGTGCCTCGGATTACGATTTACCCTAAATCCCATTATGTTACGCCGCGCCAAACAATTCTGAATGCTGTGGATGGAATTAAGTCCGAATTAGAAATTCGTTTAGCGCAGTTACGGGACAATAATAAGCTCGTCGAAGCGCAAAGGCTAGAAGAACGAACTCGCTATGATACAGAGATGATGACAGAGCTGGGTTACTGTAATGGTATTGAAAACTACTCGCGCTACTTGTCTGGGCGCGATGTCGGCGCAGCGCCGCCTACCTTGTTTGATTATTTGCCGGATAATGCCTTAATGGTAATCGATGAGTCGCACGTAACGATTCCTCAGATTGGTGCAATGTTTAAAGGCGACAGGTCTAGAAAAGAAACCTTGGTGGAGTATGGTTTTAGGCTTCCGTCGGCACTTGATAATAGGCCTATGCGTTTTGAAGAATGGGAGCGTATATCTCCCCAGTCTATTTTTGTTTCCGCGACACCATCAACCTACGAAGAAGAGCATGCTGACAAAACCGTTGAGCAGGTCGTTAGGCCGACGGGGTTGCTTGATCCTCTAATAGAAGTGAGGCCTGCTACAACTCAAGTAGATGATTTGCTGTCGGAGATTAATGCGGCAACCGAGCTAGACGAAAGAGTGTTGGTTACAACGCTAACAAAGCGTATGGCTGAGGATCTCACAGATTTCTTAATGGAGCATGGCGTTCAAGTCAGATACTTGCATTCCGATATAGATACTGTCGAAAGAATTGAAATTATTCAGGACTTACGTCGTGGTGAGTTTGATGTCCTGGTAGGTATTAATCTGTTAAGAGAAGGGCTTGATATGCCGGAAGTTGCCCTGGTTGCAATTCTCGATGCTGATAAGGAGGGTTTTCTTCGTTCCGAAAGATCACTGATTCAGACGATAGGGCGGGCGGCTAGAAACGTTAAGGGCAGAGCGATCTTATATGGAGATAAAATCACACGATCAATGGAGAAGGCGATATCAGAAACAAAGCGCCGTAGAGCAAAGCAGATGAACTTCAATGAAGTAAATGGTATTACGCCCCAAGGCCTGAATAAGAAGGTTGGTGATATCATGGAAGGTGCTTCTTTCATTCCTGGAAAGCGCAAAGCAAAAAATAAAGTTGCGGATGCAGGTCAGGAGTACGATATGGCAATCGCTGCTCGAACACCGAAAGAGCTGGAGTCTGAGATGCGTTCATTAGAAGAAGAAATGTATCAGGCAGCAAAAGACTTAAAATTCGAAAAGGCAGCAAGTTTACGAGATAAAATTTCCGAGATTAAAGAGCGCCTACTTCTATAGTTAGCGCGTTATTTACAATTCGCGTCAGAAAAACGTCGTTTTTATGCACATTTTCGAATTTGCTAAGAAAGTCAATATGAAACATGGCGTTTTTTTGCAAAAATACTAAAGAAACTATAAGGTATTGAAAAATAAGGCTTTTTTAATTGGTTAAAAAATAATCAGTTTGTGTGTCGCCGCCATTTCTAGCGGGGTTTGACCGTCTTTACTTAAGTTTTCAACAAAGTTATCCACAGAATTGGTGGATAAATGTCAAAAGCGTAATAATGCTTTTGTCTTAACGGGGATTGAATTTAAGTCGCTTTGAAAGTCAACATGCTAGAGGCGGAAATTAGCAAAAAAAATAGTAAAAAATGCAATTTTTTTGCTTGTCTTTTTTTGCCGAATGGACTTGCCAGTATTTTCTTTTCGTTTACCTGTGAACAAGTGTATATAATGAACGCCGATTATGTTTGTCGATAAAATGCACTTGTTAATATTTTTTAAAGTCGGGTCTGTATATGTCTTATTCACTTTTACGAAACTTATTATTTACACTGCCGCCTGAGACAGCTCATGAGCTTTCGTTGGATTGGATGAGCGCGTTCAATCGTTTGGGGTTGATTTCACCATTTTTGCCAGATGTGGTTTCTGACCCAGTCGAAGTGATGGGGGTACAGTTCCCAAACCGAGTCGGTCTCGCAGCAGGTTTGGATAAAAATGCCGATCACATTGATGCGCTGGGCCGAATGGGCTTTGGTTTTGTCGAGGTGGGTACAATCACTCCTCGACCACAACCGGGAAATCCCAAACCTCGTTTATTTCGCCTGAAAGAGAACCAGGCAATTATTAATCGAATGGGCTTCAATAATGAAGGGGTTGAGCACCTGTTGCAGCAGGTTGCAGCGAGTCAGTACAAAAATCCTATTGGAATTAATATTGGGAAGAATTTTGATACGGCTGTTGAGGATGCGAATTCAGATTATATAAAATGCCTTAACGCGGTTTATTCTCGTGCTACCTATATAACTGTAAATGTTTCGTCGCCCAATACGCCCGGCTTGCGTACCCTTCAATTTGGTGAGTCTCTGAACTCTTTGCTTGACGCGATTAAGGAAGAGCAGGCTAAACTGGCAGAGAAGCATGGCCGTTATGTCCCCATTGCAATCAAAATTGCTCCTGATATGACTAACGAAGAGCTTGTGATGGTTGCGCAGTCGCTAAAAGCGCGTGAACTGGATGGTGTAATTGCGGGCAATACTACATTGGCTAGAGAGGCTGTTCAGGGCTACCCCCATGCGCACGAGGCAGGTGGTTTGAGTGGTGCTCCGTTAACGACGCGATCGACCGAGGTGATCTCTCAGCTGAAAGCCGAACTTGGAGAGAGTCTGCCTATTATTGGCGTGGGGGGGGTTATGTGCGGTCAAGATGCGGTGGATAAGATTAATGCCGGGGCAAGCCTGGTACAGATCTATACAGGTTTCATTTATAAGGGGCCTGCTTTAATAAGAGATGCTGCCTTAGCGATTAAGTCGATGCGTTAAGCATAAAAAAAGGCCCTGATGTGGGCCTTTTCAATTTCAATTTCAATTTTTGCTATGTTGTGATCCCGGGGAGTTTGTGAATACCGGATACTCCAACTAGACCGTCCCAGTTGTCGCCTCTACCTTCACGCCAGCCACTTAGCCAGTTTTGCTTTGCGGTGGTAGTAGAATTAGGGCAGAGAGATTTTGATTTTCCTGTAATGCCTGCTTGATAACCTTTTTTAAATGCTCTTTGATCAATATCACGCTTTTGTCTTTTCATTCGTTATGAACCTCATGAACATGCTTTAAACATTGTTATTTATAAGTAGCGCAGCAACGTTGTACCCGAAGGGGTTACGAAGCTTAAAGGTAATTCAACTCCTATTGAGTGCAAATGAATTGTTATAGTGTTTTGCCGGCGGCAATAAGCTTTGCTTGTCTTTTCTGGGCCGGGCTTTTAGTTAAGCTAAATTTCTGTCTAAAGTACATGACTAATTCTTTCTATAAAACACTATTTATATATAGCTTTAGTATAAGCTTCCGTAATAGCTTGTTTTATAGGGTGTAACGTGTTCGAATGCGCGATTATTTCTTAATTTCAGTTTGTATTAATTTGGTAACACATGCGAAATAACGACTCATATAATGTTTTTATAACGTGCCCCCGAGGGCTAAATTACGTTCTTGAGCAAGAACTCAATAGTTTTGGAGTCGAGCAGACAAAGTCAACGCCTGCTGGCGTGAGTGCCGAATTAGATAAATCTTTGTTGTATCGTGTATTACTTTGGTCGCGAGTTGCAAATCGGGTTTTACTTGAGCTTTGTTCACATAAAGCGGAAACGGCTGATCAAATTTATGACGCAGCTTATTCTATAGACTGGAGTCGATATTTCGATTGTACGGCTAGTTTTGCGGTCGATTTCTCTGGGCAAAATGAACATGTCAACAACACTACCTTTGGTGCTTTGCGAGTAAAAGATGCAATTGTTGATAAGTTTCGTGACCTTGTTGGGGACCGGCCCTCAGTTAGTCGAGCCGAGCCTGATATCCGTATATCAGCCAGGTTGGCAAAAGGGAAAATTAACGTAAGCCTCGACTTGTCAGGTGAAAGTCTCCACAAACGCGGCTATCGTTCTGTTACCGGTGCTGCGCCACTCAAAGAAAACCTTGCCGCCGGATTGCTTTTGCTGAGTGGCTGGCCTAAGCGTTACAACGACAGCGCTAGTTTTATTGATCCAATGTGTGGCTCTGGCACTTTGCTTATTGAAGCGGCAATGCTTGCTACCAATAAAGCGCCAGGACTTGCTCGCGAGCGCTGGGGGTTTGAGTGTTGGAAAGGTCATGATGAGCGATTATGGAGTGCGCTTCGTCAGGCTGCTTTAGATTCATTCGAAAAAGGCTTAGGTTCATATCAGGGGCGTATTACTGGTTTTGATCAGGATTCTAGAGTTGTGGCGAAAGCTTGGGATAATGTTAGAAAGGCAGGCTTTGATAAGATTATTCATGTGGAGAAACGCTCACTAGAAGATTTTACCCTTGCTGAACATGATCAGGCGGGGTTGTTGCTAACGAACCCTCCTTATGGAGAGCGCTTGGGCGAGATTAACCTCCTTAAAACGCTGTATGGTGTGTTGGGTGAGCTATTTGAGCGAGACTTGCTTGGATGGAGTGCCGGCGTATTTACAGGAAATGCAGATTTAGGTAAGGCCATATGCTGGCGTTCATATAAACAGTATAAACTCTTTAATGGCGCTATCGAAAGTCAACTCATCTTATTTAGTCTTGATAAGGATAATCGCTACAAAGATGCTGCGAGCTCCTCTAAATTAGAACATTCATCTAGCAACTGGAAGATATCGAATCCACAGCGTGCTGAAATGTTCGCTAACCGCCTTAAGAAGAATTTTAAGACCCTCGGTAAGTGGGCTAAGAAAAATGAGATTAGCTGCTATCGCTTGTACGATGCTGATATGCCGGAATTTGCGCTCGCAGTCGATATGTACCAAAGCATTGATCAAACTACATGGCTTCATGTCCAGGAATATCAAGCGCCAAAGTCTATTGATGAGAAAGCTAGCCGAGAAAGGCTAAGAGAGGGGCTTAAGGTATTAAGCGAGTTTAGTTTTAATGGTGCAACGATACCGACGAAGCGAATTGCTTTAAAAGTTCGTTCGATACAAAAAGGTACTAAACAGTACGAAAAAGAAGCATCTCAAAAAGACTTTTTTACAGTAAGTGAGAGTGGTGCGCGATTCAAGGTAAACCTAAAGGACTACTTGGATACCGGGTTGTTTCTCGATCATCGTCCCATTAGAAAGTGGGTCTATGATAATGCCAGAGATAAACGCTTTTTAAATTTATTTTGTTATACAGGTGCGGTGAGTGTTTATGCCGCACTTGGTGGTGCGAAATCAACCTTGAGCGTTGATATGTCAAAGACCTACTTGAATTGGTTCGAGGGAAATCTGGCGCTCAATAGGCTAGCGCTTCGTGACAATAAAGTAGTTCAGGCAGATTGTATTGAGTGGCTAAAGTCACAACAGGAACAAAAAGCCAGTTTTGATCTGATTTTTCTAGATCCACCGAGCTTCTCTAATTCTAAACGAATGCAGGGGGTGCTGGATATTCAGCGTGATCATGTCGTACTCATAGAGCAGTGTATGAGCTTGCTGTCTGAAAAGGGGGTGCTGGTTTTCTCGAATAACCTGCGAAGGTTTAAGCTTGATCCAGGCTTGAGCGCAAACTATAAGGTCACAGACTTTACCAAAATGTCAGTGGATAAAGATTTTGAGCGCAATAGTCATATTCACCAATGCTGGAAAATAGAGCGCGGCTAGGAAATTTGCTTAGTCGGTTTGAGTAGTGGGCTTATCCTTAGAATTCAAACTTTAGGTAGGTACTGTACTGATCTATTTCGATATTCGTATCAGTGTCCTTGAGCAAACGACCGTATTCAAAGGATAAATACCACTGATCACTCAGCTTATAGTCTCCTCCGATAATCCAGCTTAAACTGAAGTTCGTTTTAAATAAATGTGACTCGGCCACGAATGGGCTGGGTTGAACCGCTGATTCCGCGTTAGAAATAGCACTTTCCGAGACGGTTCTAATAACTTCATGACGCGTTACATCTGCTCGGTAGTAAGATAGTCCAAGTAGTGCGTAAGCATTAAAATAATCTGTAATCTCTTGCTCGGCTCCCATATATGTCGCAATCCAATGATCTAGGTTGACATCCTTTGCTCCTTTAAGCGTGTCTTCTTTGATTCCCTTGCCGTAACGAAACTCTGCTTTGAAAGTGTCATCTAGGTAGCTACCATAAATAACGCTAAGGCCGTAGGTTTGTGCAGTAAGGCCGCTGAATGATAAAACCGGAGAGCCTTCAGTTCTATCTTCGTAAGATACGCTGTCAGAGCGGACGAGATTAAGGTTGAGCCTGTTGAATTCGTTCAAAGAAAGACCGACAGATAAGTAGTTTCTTTCGGACTTAGGGCCAGGGTTGCTAAAAAAACCGTTATCATCGTTGGCTTGAGTCAAAGTAGAAATAGATAGCAGAATTGAAACTAGGGCGAGTGCGAAGCGTTTGCAAACCATGTTGCTGGGCATCCTTAATTTTAGTTGATCCATTTGTAGATCCGGTTTTGCTACGGTTGATAGCTTGCATTGAGGTATTGAATTACGGAATGCAATATGGTGCCACGATATTACCAAATGTGCTTCGATACGATTCACAATTTATTGAAGTAAAACATAATATTGGGTTTGCTGAGCGTTGTTGTGAATTGAACCTGAGAAATTCTAGATGCTAAGTTAGGATTTCTTTGCTTAGGTGAAGCAGTGCGCGAACATTGTCTTCAATTGAGTCAATATCAAGCTGGTTCTCGATAGCCAGGTCATTTCGTTTCGCTAGCAGCGTTTCTAGTGGGTGAGAGCTAAAGAGCTGGGTGATTGAAGCTATTTCAAAGCCTAGTTCGTTATTATAAGTCTCGAATAGCAGTTCTAATAAGGCTTCATCTTCATCTAGGCCATCAATAAAAACTGTTTGGCCATCCAAGTCCTGGTTTAGTTCTCGAATTACGTCAGGCCCGGAAACACCTTGATCAAAAAGAAATTGAAGATCTACGGTGCTGTCGGTATTGTCCCAAGGGTCCCATTCGTCATCAGGGATAATAAGTACAGACTTGATTTGGCCGTTGGCTAGTGACCAGGTAATTGCAGTTGGAAAACCGCCTTCATCTGGTGTGCTGTATTCAATATCGATAAAAGAAGGGAATTCCATATTAGATAGATAAGACCATGCTTGTTAAAAGCCTGAATTTTCTATTGTTCAGTGTCGTGAGTCAAAAGAAATATTTGAATATACGCTATCTGATTTGATTTTTTGTCTACACTTAGGAGTATTAAATTTAGGAACAGTGAAGTAAGTGTTTTATGAGTGAGTTGCAAAGACAAATTCAGCTAGCCAAATACTATCGCAATCTGCGCTTTTTGGTTGTCGATGATTTCGAAAACTTTCGTCTTTCAATACGCCAAATGATCAGAGCGTTTGGGGTTGAGAGTATCGAGGTAGCGGGGAATGGTGAAGACGCCGTTGCTCGTTGTGAGCATGAAGAGTTTGATATTATTTTGTGCGACTATAACCTAGGCCCCGGAAAGAGCGGGCAACAGGTTCTGGAAGAACTTCGTCACAATAAAATTCTTAAGCATACAGGCATATTCATACTCATCACGGCAGAAACTTCTAAAGATATGGTCATGGGAGCGCTTGAATACTTGCCTGATGGCTACATCACAAAGCCTATTACAAAAGCCGTTTTACAAAAACGTTTGGATGCAATGATCGAGCAG